>NZ_CAXTBM010000042.1:0-55800 GCF_964242765.1 uncultured Hymenobacter sp. | reverse complement strand
CTGCACCACGTTGGAGCCATCGAGCCGGCCGCCCCAACTGGAGTTGCCCGACTGTGCGGCGGCCGCCGCTGAAATGGGCTTCTGGTTGTTGCCGCCTTGGCCGTATTCGTACTGCCAATCGGTTAGGTTGAATACCTGCTGCACCACGTAGTTGCTGTTGAACTCGAGGCCGTCGTTGCCCTTGGCGCTTTTGGTGGTAATCAGAATCACGCCGGCCTTACCCCGGTAGCCGTACAGGGCCGAAGCCGCCGCGCCTTTCAGCACCGAAATGCTTTCGATGTCGTCGGGGTTGATGTTCGAGATAGGGTCGCCGAAGTCGGGTGCGTTGTCGTACTGCCCGCCGCTGTTGCCAATAGTGGCCCCGGCCCCGCCGCTGGGCTGGCTTTCCACCGGCACCCCGTTGATAACGTAAAGCGGCTGGTTGGTTTGGTTGAGGCTGGACGCGCCCCGGATGATAACGTTGCTCGACGCCCCGGGCCCCCCGGACGTCGAATTCACGTTCAAGCCCGCCACTTTGCCCACCAGCGAGTTGGCCACGTTGGTTTCGCGCGCCTCCGTCAGCGAAGTGCCTTTGATTTCCGTCACGGAGTAGCCCAGCGTCCTACGGTCGCGCGCCACGTTCAGGGCTGTTACCACCACTTCGTTGAGCGTCTGCGCGCTTTCACTCAGCGAAACGTCGATGACCGATTGGGAGCCCACCGCCACGGTTTTGGAATCGTAGCCGATAGACGAGAAAACCAGCGTGGCATTATCGGGTACTCCAATCGAATAGCCTCCGTCCGCACTTGTGCTCAGGCCCTGCTGGGTGCCTTGCACGATGACGGTAACGCCCGGCAGCGCCCCGCCCCGCGAGTCGGTTACTTTGCCGGTTACCGTTTTGGTTTGCGCCTGTACCAAGCTGTGCAAGCCTAGTACGGGCAGTAAGGTAAGCCAAGTAGATCTTTTCATAGATTTCAGACGACTATTTTGTGATTGGAAACGCGGCAGGACAACTTCAAAAGCAAGATTCCCGAAGAAATTCAAGCCGGTTTCGACAAAAACATCAGACTGAAACCGGATATAGGAAGGGTGTTTTCGCCTCGAAGCGAAGGGCAAAATTTCAGGCCAGGATGGGTGCTCCTAGCGCTAAGTAACAGAGGGACAGACACTACCAGCCTGGGCAGAGGCTAGGCGGGCACTTTCGAATAGAACAAGCCAATAACATCAGGACTAAAGTCCGCCCACGAACTAGTGGTTTGCGCTGGGTTACAGAACAGATTTGTTGAATTTCTTAGGTTACACTGCCACTAGGCTGCTATTTCTATCCTTGTTCCTGCGCTCCAGGCTTACCACCTTCCATCCGAGTTCTGAAGACGTGTTCAAGCGGAGTGCTCTACCTTCTCTGGAAGATCAAATAAGATTTTTCAAACACTCAATTGAACTCTCTTATTCAAACATACTGATCTGCTATATGTAAAGCAAGCAGTTCAAGAAAAAAATGTGTGCGCACACGCAATAAAATATCACATGAGTTTCCGCACACGCACCAGCAGCGCGCTTAGCTGCTTGCCAGGGTTGCGTAACCCGCTGTTGAATTGCTAGGTTGACTGCTCGAATATTCAAGTTTTTGCGATATAACTTTTTGCAAATCAGGGCCTCAACAGGTTTGTATTGCCAAGCAGGTTAGATTTCGGAAGTAGTATTTAGCGGCAGATCAAGCTATCTGCTTTAGCTTGTCCACCCGAAGCAGCCAACCCGGAGCCGTGCCCATTCCGCTGCTAACGGGCTGGAGGCTTGGGGTTAGCTCGGCGGCGTACTTCTTGGCTGATCGCCGTGAGCAGGGAATTAGCTCCGGCTGCATCCTGCGACAACTCCCACATCATGATGCCACTGGCTTGCTCAAGGGCAAGGGTGGTTTTGCTTTTAATGGTGGCTAGTCCGTTGTAGCCTACCCCGGCTAGCAAGTCGGCACTCGGGTCGGCCCCCTGGGTCAGTAAGGCGGAGAAAGCGACGCCGCCCGGCTGCCCATAAAAGGGAACACCCAACACGGTTTTACGGGCCGGCAAGCCGCGGCCTTTCCAGTAAGCAAGCGACTGCGCTGCATCGGCGTACGTAGAGTGCGTTGGCGGGGGAGCATCGTAGGCCATGATATTGAGAAAGTCAACGCACTCGAACACACTGCTCAGGATTCCGGGTCCGGCCCAAGTGCCCCCAGCTATGGCGGCCGTTAGCAGCTTGCCTTGGCTATGCAACTGCGTGGCGAGTTGTTGCATGAGCGTGGCGTAGCCACTGGCCGTGCGCGCATCCGGGTGCTCCCAATCCATGTCTATCCCGTCGAGCTGATACTCACTAGCAAAGCGCATCAGGTTGGCAACGAAGGCGCTGGTGTAGCCGGCATTGGCCCCAATAGAATCGAAGGCACTGTGGTTGCCATCGTGCCAGCCGCCCACCGATATCAGCACCCGTACATTGGCCGCGTGGGCTGCCGCCACCAGTTGCCGCAGTTTCGCTGGATTCTGCAAGGGCTCTAAGCCGCCGGTAGCGGTAGGGTGCAGGAAGGCATAATTGACGTGCGTAAGCTGAGCGAGTTGCGCCTGGTTTATCTCGCCGCGCCAGGATGGCAGGTAGCCCACCACCCGAAACTGAGCCAGCGTAACCCCTGATTGCAGCAATAAACTCACCAAGGTCAACAGCAACAAATACTTGCTTTTCATGGGGCAGTTTTTAGGTGGTTGGCACCGCTTGCTTCACTGGTTTTTCCACTTGGTAGGTGTGCCCCTTCAAGGCAAAAAACAGCACGTACAGATAGCACGGCACCAGTAGCAAATACGCCTGTTGCAAGCCGATTACCTCGCTTAGCCGGCCGTAGAGGTACGGCAGCACGGCTCCGCCTCCAATCCCCATAATCAAAAGGGCCGAACCCCGCTCCGTGAAGCTTCCTAGTCCCTTGATACCCAGAGGAAAAATGGCGGGCCACATCAGCGAATTAGCCAGCCCCAATAAAGCCACAAACAGCACCGACGTATAGCCATGAGTAAACAAAACGCCCCCAGTAAACACCACCCCCACGATGGTGCAGACACTGAGGGCCGTTTGTTGATTCACGTACCGCGGAATGGCCCATATGCCCACGCAATAGCCTACCAGCATGGCTATTAGGGTAAAGGAGGTGAAGTTGCGGGCAATATCGAGGCTGATACCTTGCGAGCGGCCGTACTGAATGATGGTGTCGCCGGCAATAACCTCGACGCCGACACAGCAAAAAATAGCGCCCACTCCCAACAGCAAATGCGGGAACTGCCAGATGCTACCGGCCGGCTCCCGCGAGTTAACTTCCCCTGTTTCGGGCTGCGTGGTAATTTCCGGCAACCCAGACAGTCCAATCAGCAGGGCAAGTATGAGTAAGGCCCCCGCCATAAGCACGTAAGGAAAGATTACCCGGTCGGCTAGTTGCTGAAGCAACGTGGCTTTCATAGCCGGTGAGATGGTGCTAGCCAGTTGGTTTTCTAGCTCGGTGGCTCCTTTCAATACCACTGCGCCTATCAGTACGGGGCTCAGGGCGCCGGCCACTTTGTTGCAAATACCCAGGATGCTGATGCGTTGCGCAGCACTTTCCATGGGTCCCAGAATGCTGGCGTAGGGATTGGAAGCCGTTTGGAGCAAAGCCAACCCCGCCCCCTGAATAAACAACCCCGTCAGGAAGAGCATAAAGGAGCGGGCCTGCGCCGCTGGCACAAAGACCAGCGCCCCACCCGCCATCACCACCAAACCCAGCGCCATGCCGTTCTTAAACCCTGTTTTCTGGAGAATCAGGGCGGAAGGAATTGCCAGGAAAACGTAGGCGATGTAAAAGGCAAACGTAACCAGCAAGGCCTGCGAATAGCTTAGCTCACACGCTATTTTCAGGAAGGGAATCAGCGTGCCGTTAAGCCAAGTGATAAACCCGAAAATGAAAAACAACGCGCCGATAATGGCTAACGGCGGGACAACGGATGGGCTAGGGTTTTTCATTCGTAGTCAGAAGGGTATGGAATGCCGCTGTTCTTGCCAGCTTACGGCCGCGGCCCACTTAGCAGCGAGCAGCCTTCAGCTAGCTGACGCAACGCAGCAGGTAGCTTCGGCGCGGTTATTTAGCCACGCTTTCGATCAAAGAACCTAGAATCGGTGGCGTACAAATGCCTCAATGGCTTCGTATTCAGTTAACCCTAGCTGGTCGTACAGTTTGGCGGTGGCGTGGTTGCGGTCTTCGGAGCGCTGCCAGAACTCGCGCTTGTCGTTGCCCGGAAATACGGCGCTGTCTTTCTGCGACTGGTGCTTGAAAATGGCCTTGCGCTTGCGCATCAGCTCCTCGGGGCTAATGGGAACGGCCATTTCAATTTCCTCGACGTCCCACTCCTGCCAGGCGCCCCGGTACAGCCACAGGTAGCAATCCTCCACCCATGCCTCCTGGCCCCGGAGGCGGTCGAGGGCCGCGAAAACTGCATCCAGGCATACGCGGTGGGTGCCGTGGGGGTCACGCAGGTCGCCGGCGGCAAAAATCTGGTGGGGCTGTATTTCTTGCAGGATATCAACCACCAATTGGATGTCGGCCTCGCCCAGGGGCTTCTTCTTCACCTGCCCCGTCTCGTAGAACGGCATGTTCATGAAATGCACGTTCTGTTCTTTCACCCCGCAAAAGCGGCACGCCGCCGCCGCTTCGCCCCGGCGGATAAGGGTCTTGATGTCCTGCACCAGCGGGCTGTCCTCCTCCCCTAGCTTCTTATGCTTCAAGAACTCCACCACTTCGGCGTGTTGCTGCTGCATAACAGGCACTCCCACGTTCAGCTTTTCCGCGAAGCCAAGCGCAAAGTCGGCGTAGCGGCGCGCATCGTCGTCGAACACGGCCAGGTTGCCGGAGGTCTGGTAGGCTACGTGCACGTCGTGGCCCTGATCGACCAAACGCAGCAGCGTGCCGCCCATCGAAATCACGTCGTCGTCGGGGTGGGGGCTGAAAATCAACGACCGTTTCAGGGCCGGGCTGGCGCGCTCCGGGCGCTGCGCATCATTGGAGTTGGGCTTGCCGCCCGGCCAGCCCGTGATGGTATGCTGGATGGTGTTAAATACCTTGATGTTCAGCGCGTAGGCGTTGCCGGCTTCGGCCAGCAAGTCACTCAAGCTGCCATCTTTATAGTCTTCATCGGTGAGCTTGAGAATGGGCTTTTGCATTTTCAAGCTCAGCCAGATTACGGCCCGCCGAATCAGGCTGTCGTCCCAGAGGCACATGCCCACGAGCCAGGGCGTTTTGATGCGCGTCAACTCCAGAGCCGCCCACTGATCCACTACCACCCTCACCTGGGGGTGCTGCTGGAGAAACGAAGCCGGTACTTCTTCGGAAATCTTGCCTTCCACGGTTTCCTGCAAGATTTTAGCCTTGCCTTCGCCCCAGGCCAGCAAAATGATTTGCCGGGCTTTCATAATCGTGCCCACGCCCATAGTCAACGCTCGCAGCGGCACGTACTCTTCCTTGATAAAGTCTTTGGCCGCGTCGGTGATGGTCAGGGGGTCGAGTTTCACCAGTCGGGTGGCCGAGGTAATGGAGGAGCCCGGCTCGTTGAACCCAATGTGGCCGGTGCGACCAATACCGAGCAGCTGCAAGTCCAGCCCACCGCAAGCCTTAATCCGTTGTTCGTAGGTTAGGCAATATTCTTTCACCTTCTCCACGGGCAGCGTCCCATCCGGAATATGGATGTTTTCGGGCCGGATGTCGATGTGGTCGAAGAGCTGTTCGTGCATGAAGTGAACGTAGCTTTGCAACTCGTCCGGCTGCATCGGATAGTACTCGTCCAGGTTGAACGTGACTACATTGTTGAAGCTCAGTCCTTCCTCGCGGTGCAGGCGAATCAGCTCTTTGTACACCCCAATGGGCGAGGAACCCGTAGCCAGTCCTAACACTGCTAGTTCGCCCTTTTCCTGCTTGCCCCGAATCAGTTCAGCAATTTCATAGGCCACGCTGACGGCACCTTCCGCGGCGTCTTCGAAAATGGTTACGGGGAGCTTCTCGAAGGTGGTTTCCGGGTAGTGTAAAACTTCCATAGCTGATTTTCGAGTTAAAAAGTCAAGGTTTTAAGAACGAAGCAGGAAGGTCCCGTTAGGGAAAGTAGATGGCCGCTATGGCCCTGCAAAGGCGAGAGTCTACTGGCTCAAGCAAACAAGTCACACGGGCGACAGCGACAACTTTTGTGTTGTCACGCAACTGGACTTTGGAAAGCAGCAGTTAACGAGTGATTCAAACGTAATCACCTGATTGTTATAAACCAAATAAATAAAAGAAAACATGTGTGCGCACACGCAAAATAAGTTGCCTGGAGTGTGCGCGCACGCACCAGTAGCAGCAAAGTCAGCAGCCAGAGCGGCTCTTTATCAAGTTTAGAAATAAACCTAGGTGACGGCCTTTGAAGTATTTAGTTTTGTATTTCGAGGCCACTCACAGAATTCAGAGAGCCTAGTAGGGCATCCCTTTTCTTAAGTTGAACTAGTCCTCGCAGAAAAAAGAGGTAAACTTTTACCTTAGAGCCCGGCATCGCGCGCAACCCGTGGATCGAGAGTTACACCATACAAAGCAGATTGCTTTAGCTTGATGGGCCAGCCGCCTTCTTGTCGCTAGGCAGTCAGTGATTTTTAAACAAGCGTAGAGCACACTCATGGGTAAAAACGCGGTGCGTATCAAGGATATCGCAGCCAAGGCAAATGTTTCAGTTGGAACTGTGGATCGGGTGCTTCACAACCGCGGTCGGGTGGCCGAGGATGTGCGGCAGAAAGTCCTGCTCATGATGAAAGAGTTGGACTACGAGCCCAACATGATTGCGCGTACCCTCGGCTCGAACCGCACTTACCAGTTGGCCGTTCTGCAACCAGATCATACGCTGGACCCGTATTGGGATGCTCCCTGGCAGGGTATCGAGAAAGCCGCGCGCGAACTAAAGCAGTACGGCATCAGCGTGGTTACGTATCCGTACAGCTTGACGCAGGTTGCCTCCTTCCGCGAGCAAGCGCAGGCCGCCACGGCATCACAACCCGATGGAATTCTGATTGCGCCCCTGTTCTACCGCGAGTCGCTCACGTTTTTCGAACAGTGGCAGCAGCAGCAGATTCCGTACGTGATGTTCAACACCTACATTGCCGAGGTGCAGTCCTTGAGCTATGTGGGCCAGGACTCCTACCAGAGCGGGTTTCTGGCCGGCAAACTGGTGCAGTTCGGACAAACGCAGCCGGGCACTTTCCTTATTGCCCACATCGGGGAAGATATTGCCAACTCCGTGCACGTAACCGAGAAGGAACGAGGATTTCGCGACTATTTCATTGAGCTTGCTGCTCGGCAGGATTTCGAGCCAGACCAACCCCGAAGCCTCTACAACATCCTGAGCATTGATTTGCCCGACCCAGCCGACCCGTCGTTTGCCCGGCAGCTGACGTTGCTGCTAGACGAAGAGCAAACGCAGCTAAAAGGGATTTTTGTGAGTACTTCCAAAGCCTACAAAATTGCGCCCTACCTGCAAGCCTACCACCGCGAAGACATCCGCCTGGTCGGCTACGACTTGCTGGAAAAGAATATTCACTTTCTGAATGAGAACGTCATTGATTTTTTAATCAACCAAAACCCCAAAAAGCAGGGCTATCGGGGCATCTATGCCTTGGCCGATAAGTTGGTTTTCAAGAAAGAAGTGCACCCCGTCAAGAACTTACCGCTCGACATTATCACCAAAGAAAACCTACAATACTACCTGGACAAGTAAACCAGCCGGCTCCTGCCGCGCCCTCGCCTCGTCGTGAAACAAGGGACACCTTATTGCTGTAGTTGAGCTACCAGATCTGCCACGATGGCCGGGTCAGTTTCCGGCAAGACAGCGTCAAACAGGGCAGACAACGGCGCGTGTGCGCTGGGCCACAGACGTGTCGCGCTAGCATGAAACTCGCCGGCCCTCGTGTTTAGCATTAGGCTCCTGATGGTGTGGGGCGTGATACCACTCCCCGGCATGATGCTGATGCGCCCGGCTGCCTGCCGGACTAAGGCGGCCAACTGCTCCTGGCCGGCGGGCGCCGTAGCCTGCCCGCCCGAGGTGAGGATGCGGTGGCAGCCCAAGGCAACAACCTCTTCGAGCGCCTGGGCTTGGTTGGCGCATACATCGAAGGCGCGATGGAACGTGACCTGCAGGGAGCCAGCCGCTTCTATCAGCGTTTGGCACAGGGCAACGTCTAGGCGGCCGTTGCGGTCGAGGGCCCCGAGCACTACGCCGGCGCAATCTGCCTGGCGGCATTGGACGATATCGGCGGCCATAATTGCTTGTTCATCGGCGTCATAGATGAAATTGCCGGGCCGCGGCCTGACAAGCACGAATACCGGAATCGTCAGCAGCTTCCGTACTCGGTCTAGCAAGCCATAGGACGGCGTAATGCCGCCCTGCTCTAGATTCTGGCACAACTCAATCCGATGCGCACCGCCCGCCTGCGCCGCCACCGCCGACTGCACGGAATTCGCACAAATCTCCAACACGCCTCTCACTTGAGCAGGTATTCGCTTTGAAGAAGTTGCTGCTGATTGCGGGCGTCGCAGACGGCGTAGCTGAAGCCTTTTTGCAGGGCGAAGGCGCCGTGCACGCCCTGGTTATTGACGGCAATAAAGCACACCTGAATCTCGCGGGCCTTGTCGCCTTTGATCTTGGCAATTCGTTCGATGGCCGCTTTGCAGGCTGCTTGCGGCGAGAAACCCTGGCGCATCAACTCCACGACCGTATGCGCGCCCGCTATCCGGATTACGTCTTCGCCTTGGCCGGTGGCCGCCGCCGCGCCTACGGCATTGTCAACAAACAAGCCCGCGCCGATCAGGGGCGAGTCGCCGAGGCGGCCGCGCATTTTGAAGCCCATGCCGCTGGTCGTGCAGCTGCCGCTCAGGTTGCCTTGGGCGTCTTGGGCAAGCAGGGCAATGGTATCGTGGTTGTTGGCCCCGCCCACAGGGCCGGTTGGCTTCTTGGAACTTGAGTTTTCAATGTTCACCACCGGCTTATACTGGCTGGTTTTCAGCCACTCCCGGTACGCCGTTGAGGCATCGGGGCTGAGCTTTTGTGGTTCCAGCGGGAAACCCTGTGCCACGGCAAACTGCTGCGCTCCTTCGCCGACTAGCATTACGTGGGGCGTACGCTCCATCACCCGCCGCGCAACGCTGATCGGGTGCTTGATGCGTTCCAGGGCCGCTACACTCCCGCAGTTGAATTTGTCGTCCATGATGCAGGCGTCGAGCGTCACGATGCCCTCCCGGTCCGGATTACCGCCCAGCCCTACGCAGCAGTTCTGGGAAGCTTCCGTTACCATCACCCCCGCTTCTACCGCATCCAGGGCTCGGCCTCCCTTGCTCAAAATTTTCCAGGCGCCCAGGTTGGCGGCCAAGCCCGTATCCCAGGTGGAAATTACCAGCGGTTTGCCGACTACTGCTAGCGGTGGAAACCCAGCGGCTTCCGCTCGTTGCTCTAGCGTTAGCACCACCAAGCCGGCAGCAGAAGAGGTAAGAAACTTTCGGCGAGTAGGCATAGGGCAGGCAGATTAAAGAGTAAAGCTTCGAGAAAGTTTTTCAGTGCGTAGGCAGTACCTTCAACGAAGCCGTTTTCAAGGCGCGCAGCGTCGCCGGCGATACTTCACCGAACAGCGAAACGCCGGCCGCACCGTTGCGCAAGGCTAGTTCTATTCCTTGCTGCACTTCGGTTTCAGCTTTGAAATCGGGCAGAAACAATCCCGCGTAGAGCGGAAACTTGCCCCGGAGTGCTCCTACCCCTTCGGCCACGGCCTGACCAATCCAGGCCACATTCTCTTTGTAGAAGCCGTGGTAAATCATCGGGCAAACCCCACTGATGTTCCAGTTCACCCAGTCCTGTTTTACGTTGCGATGGGCAATATCGGGCGTAGGAAAAACTGCGGCGGTCAGGGGTTTGCCATACGATTGGGCAACCTTCATGAGTTGCTCTACCACCCTGTTGACGCGCTGATAGCGAAACAAGCGCCACGAAGGACTGGCCTCCGGAAACTGCACCGAGTCGATATCCAACCCATGTTCCGTTTTGTAGGCGGCCTTGCAAACCGAGCAGTAGCAGAAATCATACTCGGGCAGTTCACTGGTTTGCACGATTTTGTAGGTGTCCCATAGGTTCACCGGCAAAATCACATCACAGAACCGTACGTAGTCCAAGTGGACGCCATCCACATAGTCTTTTTTGAGGGCCGTGGCGTAATCGTTTGCCAGATATTGCTTCACTTCCTCGCGTGAGGGACACAGCCAGCGGTAGTAATCGACGTAGGGAGGATGGGTGGCGCAGGACTCGCCTTTGCGGTTCACGGCGTACCATTCAGGGTGCGCGGCCAGCAACGTTTTTTCGCCGCGGTTCATTGTCCAAATCCAGCGGTGGGCTTCCAGCTTTTGGGCTTTTGCCGCGCGGAAGTGCAGTTCGCTGTCGCTTTCAAAAAACATTCCGCGGATACCTGCTTCGTAGCAGCGGCGGTAGCGCTCGGCCAACTGCGGCTTCGTGTCTTTCAAGTCAGGATTGGTCCAAACCCAGTGCTTCCACTGAGTTGGTGGAATGGAAGTAGGCAGTGCCGCTTCAACAGATCCTGGCAAAATGGAAGCGGACAAGCCCGCTACAAAACTGCTTCTAACGAATTCTCGGCGGCTCGTCATGGTTTTGAATAGTTGATTAGCCCTTCGTCGTTGAGGCGGATTGGGGGCCTTCCCGCGGCTGTAATTGTGGCAGTGAATTGGTTTGCAGTGGCCTCCAACCGAAGCTGGTTGAGGTGATTTTCCACAACTACTTGCGGCTCGATTTCAAGCTCGGCCAGGGTGGTAGCATACTTGGCATGCTGCTTCCAGTGCTGCTTCTGGCGGTAATATACCAGCCATAAATAGCGCTTTTGCGCTTCACCATAAGGCAGTTGAAACGTGGTTGTTGCTGTGCGCGAAAACTGCAAGTAGCCCCAGCGCTCAGGGTAATGCATATCAATTACTCCTTGCGGCGACCAAACCCAGTTGGATTCGGGCAGCTCTTTACCGGCCGCGTCTCGCAGCTTGCTGTTTTTGCCACCAACCGTGCGGGTTCGCCATTCAACGCGTGAGAAATTGATGCGCCACAGAGCGCCTTCCACTGGCGCCCGAAAGGGATACCCTATGCGCAACGATTGCAAGGGAATAGCCATTTCCACGGTCCAGCCCTGGTCCTGATCTTGCGGCTGGTTCAGGGTGCCCTCCAGTTTAATACCCGAACGCAAACCAGGTGCATCCCAGCTGACTAGCGCGTCTCCCCCGTTGCGGTATGGTTTGGGTAGAAACAACTCGAAAGTTTTATTGAGCGCATTCACTTCTATTTCGAAGTATTGGTGCGTGTTGTTGTCGGGATCGAGGAAAACCTCGAAATCATTATCCTTGAAAATAATGGCATCGTGCTCGGTTTGCGTAGCCCAGAGTTGTGGCTCCTGCAAGGTGGCAGCGACGAATAATGTGGAATCATTCCACAGCATTTTCACCCGTGTCTGCCAGGTCGGCAGTGGTTTGGCGGCGCCCTCGATATCCACAAAATCAGTTGTCCAGGCTGCTTTTTGCCAGTCGCTTTCCCGCAAGCTTCCGTCCATTTGCAGAGCCTGCGTGGTGTGCTGCACCACGTAGCCTTTGGGCACAGTGAAAAGCGTCTCCAGCCCCTGAAACGCAGTTTGTGCTTGCAAAGGCGGCGCCAACACCAGCAAGAGCAATACACTCAACCAGAAGCCAAAGCAAGCTGCTGGAGGCTTGGCCGCACCGTTGTGTTGTATCCAAGGAGCTGGTTTGCGCCTACTACCGGATGCGCTCCACAGCAAACAAGTTGGCCCGGTGGGGCGCGGCAGCAGAAAAAAACCGAAGGTATTTTTCATGTAATCCGTGGAGATGCGCGCAGGCTATGCGGTGTTGAGCGAGCAAAGTACTCAGCCTTTCTGTACTTATTTCACTGCTCGACGCCGTTTAATTATCGGCTACACGTCGCAAAGCAAGTTCAGTTGGTTTCGCAAGTAAATAACAGAAGTTACTTAACGTTCCAACGGGCGCATCCCACTTAATCTGCCATCTGTCAGCAGCTTAGCACTTTACACGGCTGAGGTAGTCCCGATAAACCAGCCAAAGTCGGGACGCGGTTTGTAGTTGGTTTCGAAGTGGCAGGAAGTAAAATAGCCAAGGGCTGAAGGTCACTGTTCGGCGTTGTTGCGGGTGAAATAAAGGCTGATTTCCGGTCGCGCTATAACCTATAGGCTAACGATGCTACTGCCATGCTTTACTGCTGAAACTACCCGCGACGGACTGTTTTGAGGGCCCTTACTTGCGAGGAAATGCTCGTTTCCATCGTCCCATTTGAGCAGGGCGAGACGCACAAAAAAAGCACAGCCTAAGTTGGGCAATTGCTCAACTTAGGCTGTGTTGGCTTAAAGTGTTGCCCTCACCCCAAATCAAAGAGGGGAATGATATGGCTCTGAAGAAAAGTGCGGAGTCAAGCTGCTCTAGTTCCGCAACAGGCGATGCTTCTGGGCTTTGTATTCAGCGATTGTTGCTATTTCTTGCTCCGGCAGGCCGGGCCAGTTTCCTACCTCATTGGCTGCTAAATAGGCAGTTGATGGCGGCACCATACCGGCGGATCTTTCGGTCCACAATAAGCCCCTCAAAAGACTCACTGACAGTCCCGTAAACAGAAAAAATAGCAATAATAACTCGGCACTACCTGGGTTGCCAATTAAAAAGAGACTCGTAAACATATAATGAATAAGTAAAGTTTAAGCTCATCAATATCCGGTATTTTCTTTTCTCTTCCTATTGCCGACAAACTTCCTAACAGACAATTTTTGCACTCTTGATGTCAGGGTAATCAAACGCTGCTCGCACGAGTATTGTAGTCGTGCTCGTTGCGCAAGAAATCTTCTGGAGACGGTTCCCAGCAACGCCGGGAGCAACTCCGAGCAAGCAGGTGATTATATCTACCGACTCTTCTTTTCGCAGATAAAGGTTTAATTCGCTTCGGCGTTGCTTCAAGCTACTTTGCTGAGGCCTAGAAGCTCGCCTTTTGCGGCTCCGTGTCCGCCTCGTTTTCAAGCCTGCGCGCTTGAAAGCTCGAAACCAGCTCGACTCGGCTTTTTAGTGCGCGTCCAAGCCGATCCAGTTTCTAGACTACGAACGTATCTCTTGGCTGCAAGCAAGTCAGCAACCCCTACAAGGACGGACGCTCATTCATGGCCTGCAATTTCTTTTTTACCTCTAGCAGTGGATGCAAGTGCTAGAAACAAGCGGGGACAAGCGCGGGCTTGCTTCAGCAGTCAACAAACCGTTGGATGAATAGTATATACCTATTCTTGTTGAGTTGCTGTTTGGGGCTATGCGTACTTGCAAAATGAAACTATATCTTGTGTTTTTATTACCGTCCTTACTGTTGCTCCCCGCTCTTCTCCTACCACACTTTTCTCTTTAACCTTTACCCCCTTGGAAGCTGTAATTCCGGCGGACGACCATGCCCGCCTTGGCGAAAAAAGTGCCTTGTCTAGTCCTTCTCCGCAACGGTCGCCGTCGTTGGTGACGGTTGTTATCCCTATTCACAAGGAGGAGCCCTCGGACCTAGAAAAGATTTCACTGGCTCAGACGCTGGCTGTCCTGCACCGGTACCCGATTACTTTTATGGCTCCCACGGGGCTCGATACGGCGTGGTACGAAGCTACCTGCCAGGGCAAAGCGCAGATCTTCATCGAGCGGTTCGAGTGGCACGGCTGGCAGGCTTTTGCCGAACTCATGATTGCGCCCGTCTTCTACCAGCGCTTTCTGGCCTACGACTACATGCTCATCTGCCACCTCGATGCCTTTGTCTTCCGCGACGAGCTGGCCCAATGGTGCGCCCTGGGCCACGACTACATTGGGGCCGTCATTTATAATGAGGGCTATATCCGACCCAAAACCTTGTTGCGAAGCCTCGTCGGTTACAATAGTCCAAGCTACGTGGGAGCCGGTGGTTTCTGTTTGAAAAAAACGAGTACTTTTTACCGCATCACCTCCCAACACAAGCGCTACATCAACTTCTTTTTGTGGCTCAACAAGAAGCGCCAGCGCATCTTTCTCGACGACCTGTTCGTGTCGCTGCACTTTCCCAAACTCGAGCCCGGTTTCCGCATTCCCCCCAACTCGGTGGCCCAACAGTTCGGGGCGGACTACAACAAGTGGGCCGAAGACCAACTGCCTTTCACCAACCAGGACAACAGCACCCTGCCCTTTGGCGTGCACGCCTGGATCCAGTATAATCTCGACTTCTGGAAACCTGTCCTTCGCCGCTACGGCTATGTTCTTTGACGGGAACCACTCCTAGACTGGACTGCTGAGGCAGTTCCAAGCCTGGGAGCAAGCCCAAAGCCAAGGTAGTTCACCATTAGCAGGCCGAGTACCTTTGTTACTGGAAAAGACAGATTCCATCCTATGGAACGCAGCCGTGCGCGAAGCCGAAGCAGAAATGGCGCAGCCTACGGATAGGTAAACCTACAGCTCTGCATAGATGGGGAAGCCGCAACGGAAACGCGGGGCGGACTGGGGCTGTCCAAACAAACCGGCAACATTTGCACGTCGTGCGCCAAACGATGAACGCAACGGATTTACGGCATAATCTCGGCGGTAATTGCCTAGGCTACGGCTAGCGAAAATGGGTTTCCAGCACATGCTGGACTTTATCGGAGTTGAGGGGCTTGCTGATGTAGCCGGCCACGGGCAAGGCTTCGAGGCGTTGCAGGTCGCGCAGGTGTACGGAGGTGGTGAGCATGACGATGACAATGGCGCGGCGTTTGGCTAGCGGTAGCTGTTGGTAGGCTTCCAAGAACTCGAAACCGTTCATCCGGGGCATGTTCACGTCCAGAAAAATCAAGGCCGGACAGGTAGGACTGGCCTCGGTGCATTCGGCGGCCAGCACCTGCAAGGCCTCCTGGCCATTGAGCGCTACCATGACTTGATCGGTAACGTCGAGCTTCTCGAGCAGCTTTCGGTTGAGGTAGTTGGTCGTCGGGTCGTCATCGACCAAGAGAGTGCAGCGAAGCTTAAGCATAGGGAGCATATAAAGAAGAAGCCGTCGGGACGCTAAATTAACGGGGAAAATAGACTGTAAATGTCGCGCCCTGTCCAAGGTGGCTTTCCACCTCGATGCGGCCCCCGGCGTTTTCAATCATGCGCTTGATGATGTACAAGCCGATACCGGAGCCCTCAACGTGGGTGTGGTAGCGCTGAAACATGGCAAATACGTCTTGCTCGCGCGTGAGGTCCAAACCCAGCCCATTGTCCTGCACTTCCAACACGTGATACAAATCTTCCACCCGGCCGCGCACGTGCACTTCAGGGGAGCGGCCGGGGTGATGGTATTTGAGGGCGTTGCTGATTAGATTGTACACCACCGAACGCAGGTTCTTCTCGGAAAAGGTAACGGTGGGCACGGCCTGCACGTCCACCCACAAACGGCCGCCGGTTTGCTGTAGCAAAGGGGCCAAGTCTAGGCGCACGTCTTCGACGACCGCTGCCACCGGCACCTGAATCTGCGGCCGGTTGTGCTCTTTCTGAAGCTTGCTCACGTCGGTCAGGTGCTCGATGGTGCGCGTGAAGCGGTCCACGGCTCCCTGCATCAATTCCAGAATGAAAGACACTTCGCTCGGCTGACTGGTTGGATTCAACTCGCCTTGCAGCGTATGCAGCAAGCCTTCGATGTTGGAAATGGGGGCTTTGAGGTCGTGGGAAGCCGTATAAATGAAATTGTCCAGGTCGGTGTTGGTGCGCGTGAGCTGTTCAACAACGGCGCGGAGTTGCTCGTTGGCAGCCCGGAGCTGCTCGTTGACGGCGCTAACCTGCTGACGGGCCCGCACCTGCTCGCTCACATCGGTAGCTACGCAGGTGATGGCAGAGCGCCGGCCCTGGGCGTCGCGCAGGGGCTGGTACACAAAATTGAAAAAGCCAGCCGGACCACTCCCGTGCCGCGCCAACCGAATAGGCTGCTCGCTGGCCACGAACGGAATGCCCGACTGGCGCACCTCGGCCAGCAGGTCGGGCAGCCCTTGGGTTACGAGTTCGGGCAGTGCCGTGAAAAAAGGCTGCCCGAGCAACTCGGCCAAGGGGTGCCCGAGCATCTCGGCCATCGGGGGGTTGACCACGTCGAGCACGTAGTCGGGTCCCTGAAACACGCAGATAGCCACCGGAGCTTGCGTAAATATCTCGCGCAGTTGTTCTTGCTGGGCGGCGCGCTCTTGGCGAGCCAGCACTTGCTCGGTGACGTCGTAGGCGAAGACCGAGACGCCAGCAATCTGACTTGCTTCGCGGTAGGCCTGGTAGGTGAAATTGTAATACGCGCTGCGGGGTGCATGGCCCGCCCGCGGTGGTGGTTCAAAGAGCACCTCGTTGCCGAAATGCGTTTCACCGGTCTGATACACACGGTCCATCAGCTCGATAAAACCCTGAGTTTCCAGTTCGGGCACGGCCTGCGCCAAGTCGTACCCTACCAGGGTGCGGCCAGCAAATAGCTGCTGATAAGCCGGATTGACGTATTCGACGCGGTGGCCGGGCGCACGCAGCAAGGCAATCAGGGCCGGGGTTTGCTCGAACACCGCGTGAAAAGCCTCGCGTTGCTGGGCTAGGCGCTGAGCGGCAGCCAGCACTTCGGCTTGCAAGGCTTCGGTGTGCTGGCGCGCCCGAACCTTTTCCGTGACGTCCATCACGAACGAGAGAATCTCCTGCGTCTGACCCTGCTCGTCGGTCAGCGGCTGGTAAAGAAAATCAACGTAGCGCGGCTCGGTCTGGTCGGTATCAGGGTTGAAAAGCTGGACGAGCTTCTCCGTGCCAATGAAAGGCTCACCGGTGGCGTATACCTGGTCGAGCAGGCCCATGATGCCCTGAGCTACCAATTCGGGAAACACTTCCGCGGCGGTGCGGGCAGGCTTGGCGCGCCCCCCCGACAAGGCAAGGTACTCGTCGTTGAAGAAGGTATAGCGATGCGTGGGCCCGGCCAGCGTGGCCAGCGAAGCGGGTACTTTCTCCATAATCTGCCGCAGCCGAATCTGCTGCTCCTGTAGCTGCGCGCGTTGCTGCTCGGCAGTGCCCAGAGCGGTTTGGAGTTGGGCCGTGCGGTCGGCCACCCGGGCTTCCAACTCCTGATTTAGCTCGCGCAGCGAACGTTGGGCTCCCACCAAGTCCTCGTTGTTGAGGCGAATTTCCTCGTTGGCGGCTTGTAGCTCCTCGTTAGCATTTGCTAATTCGGTATTGAGGGCCTGCACTTGCTGGCGGGCAAACACTTGAGCCGTCACCTCATAGGCGAACACCAGCACGCCGTCGATGGCGCCAGCCAAGTCATGGCGAGCTTGGTAGATGAAGTTATAATAGCGCTGCTCCAAGTTCGTGGCCCCAGCGTTGGCATGGTCGAGTTGCACGAGCATTTCGGTGGCGTAGAAGGTTTCGCCGGTTTGAAACACCTGGTCGAGCAAACCAAAAATGGGCTGCCCCGCCAATTCCGGCATGGCTTCGGCAATGGGCTTGCCCACCAGGGGCCGGTCACCGACCAAGGCCTGATAGGGCGGGTTCACGAACTGAAACACGTGTTGCGGCCCCTCGAAGATGCAAATCATGGCCGGGGCCTGCTCGAACACGTTATGCAAGTGCTGGCGCTGGCGGTTGGCCTCGGCCAGTGCCGCTTGCTCGCGGGCCTGACTTGCGCGCAACGCTTCTTCCACGGCCGTACGAGGCTGGTCGGCCGTGTCGGTGAAGCTTACTAGCAGCAGGTCGCCGCTTCGCTGGGCGGCGAGATGAAAATAGTTGTCGAGGCCATCTGCCTGGTAGTTGACATTGAAGTGATTTGCTTGTCCGGAAAGAAATGCATCACGGTAAAAGGCAAAAATACCGGCTTCAACAGCATTAGGATAAAGGGTTAGAAACGTGTCGGAAGGGCATTCCGGCAGGCGAAGCATGCGCTGAGCGGCCGGGTTTAATTGCACATAAGCCAAGTCCAGAACGGTGGCCGTCTCGTGGCCCCCCCAAACGGGGCGGAAAACGATCAGCCCGGTCAGTGACACGTCTAGCAGGACCTGAAACAGATCAGTGGAGGCAAGGGAAGCAGAAACCATCGGCAGGTGGTAGGCGAAACAAAAAGCAGCACACTAAAAGCACAATCCAGCAACAACGCTTTAGTGCTAAGCGAGGCCGAAGTTAATTGTTTAACCGGCCAAGCCATTAAACAGTCGGTGACCGTTTAGCAATCTTCGCCCCATACCTGTTAAACACTAGTGCCAGCCGGTGGCAAGGAGCCCTAAAATGACACGATTAGGCCCTGTTGATGAAATTATCAATGGCGCCATGCCTACGGCTCTAGCGCACGCGCCGGGTAGCGAATACCGGTGCCGCTCCACCGACGAAGTGCTGAAGAATTCACTTAGTTCGACTTAACACAAGTACTCGACGGCGAAATTAAATCCTTGCCTTAGGGCAATGCAATAAAGAAGGTAGTGCTTTCCTGCTCGCAGCTTTCCAGCCAGGTATTGCCGCTGCGGCTAGAAAGCATCAGATATAAAAGAGGGGTAGCCCGTATGGAACGGGTTAGGCCGCGTGACTGGGTACGCAGTATACTACACCCATCCAGCACAGCCAGGCAACAACTCCCATCCAGCTCCCCTGCTGCGCTTCAGGTGGGAAAAGCAACTCTCACACTCGCCTATAGCGGCCGCCAGACCTTGGTAGTAGCTGCGTCTTGGCTACCTTGGTGCCCAGGTATCCCGTGGCTGTCTTCTCGGCCTTCCTATACGCATGCAAAAACTATCCCGTGTGTTGCTAGTCGACGACCACCCAACTATTAATCACCTCAATGAACGGCTACTGACGAGCCTAGGCATAGCAAACCAATACCTCGCGGCTACGGACGGAACCGAAGCTTTGGCAGTCCTCGCCCAGTTTAGCACCCAGGCCAATGCCAATCTTACCTGCCCCATTTTGCTGCTGCTCGACGTAAAGATGGCCGGCATGACTTTCCTGGTCGCCTGCCCGCGTCTCCCGCTGGCCTGGCAACGCGCCGCGGTTTTATGCTGCCCACGGCCTCCACAGGTTTCCAAGATCTGGGGGCGCGTATAGGAGCTTCCTGTTACTGGCTTGGTCAGCAAATCCTTAACCAAAGACAAGCTTGATATGACCCACAAGCGCCACTCCCAGCGCGAGCTTGCCATTAGGTAGCCAGCCTTTCTTCACTTAACACATCCTTTGCAAGCACTACTTTCTATGCAGCAGTTGACCTCCTCTCCCTTTCTGACGCTCTATTTGCATGAGGGGGTTTCCCGCGCCATCGAAGCACAGTGGCACGGCTTTGTGCGCAGCGCCGTGCTGCGCCAGGCCACGCTGGATGCCGTCGTGCTGGCCCGGCAGCACCGCATTACCGGCTGGATTGCCGATGACCGGCTCCTGGGGCCGGTGCGTCCCAGCGACCTGAACTGGATTGCCCAACAGGTGCTGCCCCAGTTGGTTGCTGTAGGCCTGAAGCGGTTCGCCCGCTTGGAGGCAAAAGATCCGCTCAATAAATTGCTGATTGGCCAAGCGCAGGAAACGGCCGAGCAGCAGTTGCCCTTCGAACTACGCACGTTTACGGACTTGCCAGCGGCGCGTACCTGGGCCTGCGGGATAGAACAGCCTTGAGTAGGCCCTCCTTCCCTTAATGCACCTACCAACCACACACTTTCGTTACCTAGCTGGATTGTCTATCTGAAAGAAGAATTCAGCGGCGCGGGGTAACCAGATAATCTTGCGCGATGATAGACTAAGCCGTTGGCCGCTAAAACAGTATAACTTTTTTCAAGGAGCCAACTTCATTGATGCGAGCGTGCACTCATTTCAGCACTGCCGTTCCGCGGCTGTAGGCTGGTCAGCAGTTAGGCACGTTGGCAGTTGCAGCCAATCAGCGCTTATTTTCTGCTCGACACGAACTTGCTGGGGCTGCGTTGGTAATCCGTAGCAATCAAACCGGCATTATCCATAATTTGCAAAGCTCTTTCCAAGTGCCCACCTCTACGACTGGCACAGGCTAGCGAGCTAGGCAAGTGAAAAGATTATGTCTAATAACGATTTTTCGCGCACTCAATCGGTCTTGGCAAGTTGTTTGACGACCAAAAAGCCCCGACGCTGGTCCGGACTTTTTTATCTAGCTTAAGCAATGGGTTACTTCAACAATAAGAGAGAATTCCTTACGGAGCACTTAGCGCGCCTGATTGCTACCCTAGTGCTACTTGGCCTGGGTTGGTGCACCCTGCATGCTTGGCAGTGGGTGACGGCCTTACTGAAGTGACGCTTACGCCTACCCACACCCGAACCGGCTGCGAGATGGTTTAGCTAGGCGCAATAACGTTGGGGCGTGGATTTAAGGTAGATGTGAAGTGGTTGAGAGCTAAGCTAAGTGACCAGAACAGAAGGTTGTCTTCCGTCATTAGGCTAGCCTTTTGTAGAGGCGTGCTTGCACCTAACCCTCACCAGATCTACTTGACCAACAGTGTGAGAATGGAGTGGGGCGGGCTGACGGTGGCCGCCGCTTGGCCTTTGATCCAGAGCTGGAACGGCTGTTCTTTTTCGCTGCTGTTGAGCACGACGACGGCCAGCTGGCCGTCGGGGTTGCGAAAGGCCGTGGTTTGCAGCACGTCGCGGTTAGAGGAGCTAATGATGCGCTTGGCCCCGGGCCGGATAAACTTCGAGAAGTGGCCGATGTAGTAGTAGCTGTTGGTGTAGAGCAGCTTGCCACTGCGGGTGTCGCCGATGAGGGGGGCGTAGCAGAAGTTGCCCACGTGGTTGGGGCCCCCGGTCTGGTCGAGCAGCACGTTCCAGTCGGTCCAGGCCACGGTGCCGGCGTTGAAATCGCCAATCATCGACATCCCGTACCGCTCGCCCAGGGCCCAGTTGCTGATACCGGCGAACTGGAAGTTTTCCACGCAGCCCTCGGTGAAAATCAGGTGCTTGTCGGGGTAGGTTTCGTGCACGCGCCGCAGGTTGTCGAAGAGCATGCTGCTGCCGGTCCAGGTTTCGTACCAATGGTAGCCGATGCCCCACACGTACTGCGCGGCCTGGGGGTCGTCGAGAATGGTGCTGGCCCGCTGGTACACTTGGTCGCGGTTGTGGTCCCAGGCAATAAGTTTCTTGGCGCCGAGGCCGCCGTTTTTTAGCGTGGGCCCCAGGAATTGCTTGATGAAGTCACGCTCCTCGGTGGCCGTAAACACACACGACTCCCATTTCTGCCGGGCCATGGGCTCGTTTTGCACGCTCAGCCCCCAAATCGGAATTCCCTGCCGCTCATATTCCTTGATAAACTTGACATAATAATCGGCCCAGGTCTGGCGAAATTCGGGCAGCAGCTTGCCGCCTTGCAGCATGCTCTGGTTGTCTTTCATCCAGGCCGGCGGGCTCCAGGGACTCACGTACAGGGTGAGTTGGCCGCCGGCCGCCGCTTGGGCCTGCTTGATAAACGGAATCCGGTACTGCTCGTCGTGCTGGACGCTGAAGCTTTGCAGCTCTTTGTCGTTGTCGGCCACGTAGGTGTAGCTGGCGCTGGAAAAATCGGAGCTATGGATACTGGTGCGGGCCAGCGTGTAGCCGATGCCAGCCGTAGGGCTGTAGTAGGCTTGCATAAACTCTTGCTGCGCGGCTTTGGGCAGTTTGGCAAAGGTTTCGGCGGCGGCGTCGGTCAGGGCACCTCCAATGCCGAGCAGGGTCTGGAACGTTTTGGTGGGGTCCACGAAGATGCAAACCGCGGTTTCCAATGGCTGCGGAGCCAATTGAAACGAGAGGTTATCGGTAGCCGACAGGCGCAGATTGGTGTTGGCGGCAGTGGTGTACACCTGGGCTTTCTTGCCGACGACAGAGTAAGCTTGGGGGCCGCTGGCTGGCCGGGCTGCTTGCTGCGCAGTGGAGTTGCCAGCGCTGAGCGTTGCTAGTAAGAGAGTAGGCAGAAGCTTGTGGAGCATATAGGGGAAGTAAGGGCGGAAGATTGCGCGGGCGCCGCCTGCCCGCGCCACGGCACCGGCAAGCGGCAGTTCAAAAATCAGGGTTAGCAGCCCACCAGGCACCGCTGGAACTACCCTTAAAGTATGAAGGAGTAGCGCGCATGCATGCCCGCCAGTAAAAAGGCCCTGCACCCGCTGCCGGCTACGTGAAACAGTAAAGCAACAGGTAAGTGACCACCAAATGGGTTACTTACCGAGCAGTTTGTCTAGGCCGTTCATCAGAGCGGAACGGCGAGGCAGGCAGGCCTTCTTTGTTGTAAAGAACGGCGGGTCGGTTGTTGCCCCAGGCGTAGCGCACCGCCACGGGGTTGGGCACCCCATCGGCGTGCAGCACCACGGTTGCGCCCTGCACCTGCGCCTGTGCCCACACGAAGCGCTGGTCAGGTCCGGCCACGGCAAACGAAGGGGCATTACCGTCGGTCAGCTTCAGGACCAAGCCGCTGCCTACGTTGCCGAAGCTGAGCTGGAGGCGGTTGCCGTTGGTGGCAAGCTTTTCAAACGTGGGGCCGGTGGCTACCACCTCGGTTTCGCCGTAGGCCACGCGGCGCGCAACCAACGCCAAGCGGTGTCCTACATCTGTCTTGTTGCGCGGGTGAATGTCGTTGGCGTTGCCTAGGTCCAGGGCCACGGCCATGCCGGTTTTGGGCACTGCAACACTGGTGAAGCGCTGCGCTTCGCGCAGTTCGGCCCAGTCGGTGGTGGTTGGTTCGGGGGAGTCGGGCATGTAGCCGGCTAGCTGCACAAACAGAAAGGGCAGAGCGCCTTGCTGCCAGCGGCTGCGCCAGTCCTGAATCAGGGCCGGAAACAGCGTGCGGTACTGGGTGGCGCGGTCGGCATTGCTTTCCCCTTGGTACCAGATAACGCCGCGCAGCGCGTACGGAATCAGCGGCGCAATCATACCATTAAAGAGCGCAGTGGGCGTGTTCATGGCCCCAGCCGGAAACGGACTACGGGGCCGGGAAGCGGGGTCGAAGCCTGGGCGATACTGCCACGAACCTGCCAGCGGCACCGTCAGTCCTGCCCCCGTCGCCGACATATCGGTGGGCTTGCCCCAGATACCGCCGCCCCCGCCGGTATCGGTCACGCGCACGGCTACCACATTACGGCCCGCTTTTACGAGCGTAGCCGGCACCGAGTAGCGCCGCAGCTTGTCGTAGCCGCGAGTACCGCCCACGGCCACGCCGTTGAAGAACGTGCTGTCTTGGTCATCTATCTGCCCCAAGGCTAGCGTGAGCGGCTGGTTGGCCGCCGCAGGAGGTAGCGTCAGTTCCCGCCGCAGCCACACTATACCGTCGAAATTCCGGAGGTCAGTTGTTTGGCTTTCCCACAGACCTGGCACTTGCATAGAGTGCCAGGCAGTGGTTGTCAGGCTAGATTCGGCCCAGGTCGGCTGGCCCGGTTGCAGGCCTTGGTCTTGCCCGGCAGGGCTTTGCTGCCAAGCGCGCAACTGGGTGGCATACGCCGCTTCTTGCTCGGAGATGGTGCCCGTTTGCTTGCTTAGCGCAGTAGCCACGCCCTGGAAATCCGGCAGCTTTTGCAAAGCCGCCGCGCTGGTCCAGGCCTCGGCCACGGTACCGCCCCACTCGGCGCTAATCAAGCCGATGGGCACCTGGTAGCGCTGGTACAAATCGCGCCCGAAAAAGTAGGCTACCGCCGAAAAGTTGGCTGCTGACTGCGGCGTACAAACCTGCCAATCGCCACCAGCTAGTTCGGGCTGGGGTTGTAGCTCGGCGCGGTTAGGCACGTTGAACAAGCGGATTTGGGGGAAGTTGGCCGCAGCGGTTTCCGCGGCGCCCTGGGCGGCATCGCGCAAGGGCCACTCCATGTTGGACTGACCTGACGCCAGCCAGACATCTCCTACCAGCACATCCGTCAACTGAATTGTGTTAGTGCCCCGCACTTCCAACTCGAACGGTCCCCCGGCTTTCTGGGCCGGAAGTACCAGGCTCCAGCGGCCGTCGGGGCCGGCTTTGGCTTGGCCTTTCGTCCCGCGGAAGGTCACCTGCACGGCCTCGCCCGGCGCAGCCCAGCCCCAGAGCGGCAGCTTCACGTCGCGCTGCAACACCATGTGCGAATTTACTAGGCGCGGCAAACGCACCGTGGCGTGCGCACCGGGCGCAGCCAGCACAAGCAGCAAGGCAGTGAAGCGAAGCAAGGAAATGGCCGGCATAAGTTGAGATGCTGAGTGGAAATAAGATTTAGTTTCACATCCGTTACGGTACCTCGCAGCGGAATGGTTGCCAGAGCAACAAACCCGAAAACCTACCACACATACGTCCCGACGCTTCCACCCGCCAGCGTGGAACTAACTACCTTGCCGCGGTACTGAATATCGAAGGTGGCGCTGCTGCCACCGCTGTTTTGCACGACAAGCACTTTCTTACCATCGGGCGCTTTAAATGCCACGTTGGGCAGGTTGGTGGGCACGTTGGTAGCTATGCGCACCGAACCGGGCCGCACAAACTTGGCCGCGTGGGCCACCGTGTAGTAGGCTGTGTTGCGGGTCACGCTGGTCCCGTTGATGGTGAGGGCGCCCAGGCAGGTGCCGCATCCCCCGCTGGTATGGGGGCCGTAGTTCTGGTCGGCGGCCAGGTTCCACTCCAGCACGTTGCGGCTCCAGTTGCGCGTTGCCCCGATGATAAGGTTGTTGATGTGCCAGCTGAAGTCGGCGGCGAAATTACCGGGGCCGCCCACCCACTGCTCGGTGAAGTAGACATTCTTGTTTGGAAAGGCATCATGCACGGCACTTAAAGCCGAGATGTTGCCCGCGTACAAGTGAAACACCGAGCCATCCACGTAGTCCCGGGCCTGCGCGTCGCCAAGCACTGCCAGCGGGTAGTCGGTACGGTCGAGGTTATGGTCGTAGAGAATGATTTTAGTGGTTAAGCCCGCCGCCCGCAGCGCCGGACCGAGGTGGCTTTTGACGAAGGTGGCCTGCTCCGGCGCCGTCATCAGCATGCTGGGGTTGTTGTCGGGGTTCAGTGGTTCGTTCTGGATGGTAATGGCATCTAGTCGAATGCCTTCCGCCTGCATTCCTTGCAGGTATTTCACGAAATACTGCGCGTAGTTGGCGTAGTATTCCGGTTTCAGCGAGCCGCCGATGTAGCTGTTGTTGGTTTTCATCCAGGCCGGGGCCGTCCAGGGCGAACCCAAGATTTTGAGGCTGGGGTTGAGCGCCAAAATTTCCTTGAGCACCGGAATTAGATGCGTGCGGTCCGGGGTTAAAGTGAACTGCGCTAGCGTGGGGTCGGGCTGGCCGTTGGTGGGGTCGTCGTAGGTGAATACGGTGGCGTCCAGGTCGGAAGCCCCGATGCTGACGCGCAGGTAGCTGGTGCCGATGTTGGTCTCGTCGGTGGCAAACAGCTCTTTCAGCAGCGGAGCACGCGTGGCCGCACTCATCTGGTTGAGGAGTTGGGCGCTGCCACCGGTCAGCGTGTAGCCGAAGCCATCAATGGTTTGATACGTTTGGGTGGTATCCACGATGATGGTCGGGTTCGAGCCCACGGGCGCCTGAAAGTTCAGCGGCAGCGTGCTCCGATAAAACAGCGCCGATTTGTCGAGGTTGGTGGTCCACAGCGCCACCTGCGAGGGGCCGGTGGTTGGCGGCGTCACCACAACGGGCGGCGTTACCGGGTCGGGCGTGTCTTTGCCGCAGCCGGCCACCACCCAGCCGAGCAGCAAGGCCCCTGCCATGCCTCGCACCATATTCTTGCTATTGCTCATGCGCCGAAAAGGAAAAGAGGTAGATGAAACAGCCGCGACTACCACACGTAGGTCCCCACGCCCCCGGCTGGCAGCGTGCTAGCAAACGTGCGTCCTTGTTGCTGCACGCTAAAGGTTTGCGGGGCCGGACTGTCGTTTTGAACGACCAGCACCCTGTCTCCGTTCGGAGCCTTGAAAGCTACGTTGGGCAGTGTTTTGGAGGTAGTAGAAGCAATACGCACCGAGCCGGGCCGCACGAATTTGCTGGCGTGGGCAATGATGTAATAGGCATCTTCGCGGGTTACTTGGTCGCCGTCGAGGGTGAGGGCGCCGCGGCACTCGGTGCAGCCGCCGGGCGTGTGCGGATTCTGCTGCGGATCGGCGGCCAGGTTCCACTCCAGCACCGTGCGGCTCCAGTTGCGGGTGGCCCCAATAATGAGGGTGCGTACATGCCACGGCACGTTTTCGGAGAACTTGCTTTTCGAGCCCACCCACTGCTCGGTGAAGTACAAATTCTTATCGGGATGGGCGTCGTGCACCTTGCTTAGGGCATCGATAGGGCCGGCGTAGAGATGAAACGCCGAGCCGTCCACGTACTTGTTGGCCTCCGGGTCGTTGAGGATGGTCAGCGGGTAATCGGGGCGGTCGGCGTTGTGGTCGTAGACGATGATTTTCGCGTCGATCTTCTCGGCTTTGAACGTGGGGCCCAGGTTTTTCTTCACGAACTCAGTTTGCTGCTCGGCCAGCATCAGCAAGCTAGGGTTGTTGCCGGGGTGCAAGGGTTCGTTTTGCACCGTAACGGCATCAATCCGAATGCCCTCGGCCTTCATGCCCTGGATGTACTTGGCAAAATAGCGGGCGTAGGCGTCGTAAAACTCGGGCTTCAAGGAGCCGCCTTTGGAGTTGTTGTTGGTTTTCATCCACGGCGGCGGCGACCAAGGCGAGCCTAAAATCTTGATATTGGGGTTGATGGCCAGGATTTCCTTGAGCACCGGCAGCAGGTGGGTGCGGTCCGGGGCGAGGCTGAACTTGGCCAGGGTGGGGTCGGTCTGTCCCGCAGGCAAATCATCGTAGCTGAACACCGTAGCATCGAGGTCCGACGCGCCAATACTGAGCCGCAGGTAGCTGACGCCAATGTTGGTGCCATCGGTGGCAAAAAGCTCCCGCAGAATAGCGGCCCGCGCCGCGGGGGCCATGGCGTGCAACAGTTGCGCGCTGCCACCCGTCAGGCAGTAGCCAAAGCCATCGATAGGCTGAAACGTTTGCTTTTCATCAACCTCGATGACGGAGCCCGTGGCCGGAGTGGTGCCCCACGCCAGCGCCGGCTGCGTCTGAAACAGCGCCGATTTGTCGGGGTTGGTGAGCCAGAAAGCCGCGGTGCCCTTCTGACTAGCGGGGGTAGTTTCCGCTTGGGGAGTCCGTTGGCAACCAGTGCCCAAGCCTAGGCTAAGGAGTAAGGCCAGAGAAATAGTGGGTTTAGAGAAGAACATGCAGAGCGAATAAGGGGAAAAGCGGAACCAAGCCTAAGTACGAGACTGACCGCGCCGTAGAAGGTAGCGTCAGGAAAACGGGTGCCGCATAAGCCCTGGGCTTTATCAAGTAAAAAGCAACTCAACCAGCACAACTGTCATTCCGATGCAGGAGGAATCTGAATCAAGCCGTTTAAGTAGTATACCCCCGATTCCTCTCGCCGCTTGAAGCGCGGAATGTCGTAATGACAGTTGCGTTAGCTAGATAAGCCCTAAATCGGCCCGGCAACAAGAAAGTGGCCGGGCCGATTAGCGTTAGTAGCCAGGATTCTGCTGCAACTGCGCGTTGTTGTTAATCTCACCTTGCGGCAACGGAAACAATAGGTAGTTCACGTCGCTGCGGTTTAGCCTTTGCTGAATCAAGTCCAGGGCGGTTATGGCGTGGGCGCCGGCCTCGGCCTGGTTGTGGCGGGCGTAGCGCAGCAAGTCATACCACCGCTCGCCCTCGAAAGCCAGCTCCAGGCGGCGCTGCCGGTCGATTTCGTCGCGCATGGCTTTCTTGCTGGCGTACTGCGACGAGGCCGCGGTAAGGGGCAGCAGACCGGCGCGGGTCCGCACCCGGTTCAGCTTGTCCAGCACGTCGGCAGAAGGGCCGCTTTGCTCGTTGGCCGCTTCGGCGTACATCAGCAGCACGTCGGCATAGCGCAGAATATAGGTATTGTCGGGGCTGTTGAAGTTGTTAGGAGCACCGGGCCATTTGTAGACGAACGGACCACTGTCATTGCCGGTGCGGCTATTACCGACCACAAAGCTGGCGTAGTCGCGCCCCGCGTTCGTGCGGCCAACCAACGTCCAGCGCCGGTCCGCATTCGGCCTTCTGGTTCCGGTAGCCGTGAAAGAAGACGTATCCGCGTATTGCAGCAATTCGGCCGTCGGAATGTTGAACTTCGGGAACGAGAAAGTAGCTGGTGGCGAGGGTAGTAGCAAGTCGGGCAGGATGTTGTTGCCGTCGGCGTTGCCTTGGTTTTGCACTTCCAGAATAGCTTCAGGCGCCCGGTTCTCAGCTGGGTAGAGGCCTTTGAAATTCGCCAGCAGCGAATAGGTGCCGCTGGTAATTACCTTATTGGCTGCCGTTGCCGCCAAGGCCCACTGGCGCTGGGTCAGGTGCACCTTCGCCAGCAGGGCGTTAACGGCCCCCTTCGTGGCGCGGTTAGGATTGGTGGCCGGAGCCAGGGCATCGGCTTCCGTCAAGTCGGCCACTATTCGCGCGTACACCGTTTCGGTTGAGGTGCGGGGCAGGGCTACCACCGTCTGTTCGGCCGATTCGGTGGGTTCCAGGCGCAGGGGCACGTCACCGTACAGCTTCAGCAGGTTGTAGTAGTGCAGAGCGCGCAGGAAATAGGCTTCCCCCAGAATCTGGTTTTTGCGCTCGGCGGCCATCGACACGTTGGGCACGTATTTCAACACGGCGTTGGCCCGGTTGATACCCACATAGGAATCGCGCCAGATATTGCCCACTTGGCTGGTAGTGGGCGTCCAGTTGATGCGGTCCAGGGTCGTAACGTCGCCGTTGGTGCTGGTGCAGTTGTCCGACGGCATTTCGCCCACCACAACCAGGTCCTGGCTGTAGAGGCCGGTGGCTTGCAGCGCATCGTAGGCGGCGGTGATGGCCGCCTCGGCGTCGTCGGCGTTCTGGAAGAAGTTCTCGGGGGCAATAGAAGGCAGCGGCTCTTTGTCGAGAATATCGCAGCTAGCAAGCAGAGCCAGGGCAAAAACGGGGATTAGTATCTTTTTCATGGTATAAAGCGGGGCTTGGCTTAGAAAGAGGCGTTCAAGCCAACAGTGTACGTGCGAGATTGGGGGTACACGCCGAAGTCGCGGCCAGCGGCAGTGGAGGAGAACGGGTCGGCGCTTACTTCCGGGTCGTAGCCCGAGTAGTCGGTCCAGGTAATGAGGTTCTGGCCGCTGACATAGACGCGCAAGCTGCTGATGCGGGCTTTACTGATTACACTCGTGGGCAGCGTATAACCGAGCGTCAGGTTTTTGAGGCGCACGTAGCTGCCGTCTTCAATCCAGCGCGAAGAGAAGCGCCCGTTGTTGTTGGGGTCGTTGAATACCGCTCTCGGAATGTCGGTAGCGGTGTTGGTAGGCGTCCACCGATTCAGCACGGTTGTCAGTTGGTTGACTGGGCCAGTCAACGATTCGAGCGCCTGCCGGTTGGCGTTGTAGATGTCGTTGCCGAAGCTGCCCTGGAAGAACACGCTCAAATCCAGTCCTTTAAACCCAAACGTGTTGGTGACCCCGCCCTGGGCTTTCGGATTGGGGTTGCCAATAATGGTGCGGTCGTTGTTGTTGATTGCCCCGTCGCCATTCACGTCCACGAACCGAATGTCCCCCGGTCTCGGATTGCCCGGCTGCGTTGGAGCAGCACTGATTTCGTCGGCCGACTGGAAGATACCCTGCACCTGATGCCCGTAGAATACGCCGAGCGGTTGCCCAACTTGGGTGATGCTGTTGGCATTAATAAAGTTGCGGTCAACCGATTGGCCCTGGTCGTTGACAAGGGTGCCTAAATCAAGCACCTTGTTGCGGTTGAAGGACAGGTTCAGGTTGGTGTTCCACGAAAACCCGCCATTCTGGCTTTGCACGTTGGTCGTGTTCAAGGCAAACTCGAGGCCTTTGTTTTCCACCGAGCCCACGTTCTGAATGATATCCAGAATGCCCGCCCCCGTGCTTGGCGCCAGCGGTACGCTTAGCAACAAGTCGTTGGAACGCTTGCGATACGCATCTACAGTTAACGTTAAACGGTCGTCGAACATGCCCAAGTCCAAGCCCGCATCATACTGGTAGGAAGTTTCCCACTTCAGGTCAGGGTTACCAATTCGTTCGGGCCGGATGCCTCCTTGAATAGTGCCCGCGTTGCCGGCATAGTTGGAGCCGGCACTATAAGAGCTAAAGCGCTGGTAGGTATAGCCAATTTCCTGGTTGCCGTTGCCGCCAAAGCTGCCGCGCAGCTTCAAGTCCGATACTTGACTGCTTTGCGGGAAGAAGCTTTCCTTGGAAATGCGCCAGCCCAAGGCTACGGCCGGAAAATAACCAAAAGTTTCATCGACGCGGCTGGTACCGTCCCTCCGCAAACTCAGTGTGGCCAAATAGCGCTCATCGAAGTTGTAGATAGCCCGCGCAAATAAGCTGGTCAGGCCCCATTCTTCTTCGTAGCTGCTCGTGCCCAGGCGTTCGGTGCCGGCCGCCAGGTACGGCACGGCGTTGGACGCGTAGCCCCGCACGGAGGCATTGGAGGCAAAGCGGTTCGACTCTTGTACCGACTGGCCGGCCAGCAGTTGCAAGTTGTGTTTCTCGCCCAGCGTGGGGTTGTAGCTCACCGTGTTTTCCCAGAGCCAGATGACCTGCTGAGTGGTGCCAGTACGGCCGCTGCCCCGGGTCGAAGCGTCGGCGCGGGAAGTGCCGGGGTAATTGCGAGTGATGAATTCGTTTTCCAGCTGGGTGCGAAAGTCGATACCCAAAGACGAGCGGAACCGCAAGTTTTTTATAATATCATACTCCCCAAACAAGTTGCCGATTGCCTGGTAGATCAAGGCTTTGTTGCTGGATTCGAGCAAGTTGCCGACGGGGTTATCGGACAGGGAGAACGGATTGAGGCCGTACACGCCGTTGGCGTCGCGCACCGGCACGGTCGGAATCTGGGCCAGCGTACCAAGCACGGTGCCCGAATTGCCGAGGCCCAATTCGCTGCGCACGCTGCCATTGGTGTTGGTGCGGCTCAGGTTCAGGTTGGTGCCCACCCGGAACTTGTCGCCGGCCTGCTGATCGAAGTTCAGCTTGAAGTTGAACCGGTCGAAACCCGAGTTGACAATGATACCATCCTGCTTGAAGTAGCCACCACCCACGTAGTAGTGGGTTTTGTCGGTGCCGCCGCTCACGTTGAGCTGGTAGTTCTGGATGGCGGCCGTGCGGTATACTTCGTCCTGCCAATCGGTGTCGTTGGGGGGCAGGTTGTTGAGGTCGGGGAAGGCGGGAGCAGCGCCCCCATTGATCTGCGACTCGTTGTAGTACTCGGCAAACTGCGGCGTATTCAGCACGTCGAGCTTTTTGCGCAGCTCCTGCACGCCGTAGTAGGCGTTGAAGCCCACTTGCGGCTTACCGGAGCGGCCGCGCTTGGTGGTAATAACGACCACGCCGTTAGCGGCCCGCACGCCATAAATAGCGGCGGCGGCCCCATCTTTCAGCACGTCAATCGACTCGATATCCGCGGGGTTGATGGCGTTAAGCGGGTTTGGCCGCTGGTTGCCTACGGTCAGTTCCCGGTCGTAGGATGGCAGTATCGGTACCCCGTCTATCACGTAGAGCGGCGAGTTGCTGCCGGTAATGGAGCTGTTGCCCCGAATCCGGACGTTGATGCCGGCGCCGGGGGCGCCCGTGGGGGCGGTTACCTGCACGCCGGGGGCCTGGCCTTGCAGGGCTTGGTCGAAACCAGCTACTCGCTGCCGCTCAATTCGCTCGGCTCCCACCGACGATACCGCCGTAGTTAGTTCCTGGCGCGACAAAGTGCCGTAGCCGACCACGACCACCTCATCCAGGGCCTGCGTATCCTCGGCCAGAGTTACGCTGCTGACTTGGGTGGGCTGACCATCGGCCACACTCACCGGCACGCGGGAGGTGACAAAGCCCACCGACGAAACAATGAGAGTATAAGAGCCGGCGGGTACGTTCGGAATGGTGTACGCGCCGGTAGGGTTGGTGGCGCTACCCAGCGTAGTACCTTCCAGCAGCACCGTGACGCCGGGCAGGCCTTCGCCTTTGGCATCAACCACCCGGCCGCTGACGGGGCTATCCACCCACCGGGCGGCCGCTAGCTTGGCTTCTGGGGAGGAAGGATGGTAGTTTAATCCCGAGGCCGGATGGGCCGCAGCGGCGCCCGAAAGCAGCACGCCGCCCACCGCCGTAAGCCAAGGTTGGCGGCGGAAAGAGGAGCCGTGGGGGAATTGTAGTGAAGACGGCATAAAAAGGGGAATTAAATGAATGGAGAAACAGATGGAATCGAGCGCTGCAAATCGCCCAATCAGGGTAAGGCAAGCTGTTGGCGACCTTACTCGGGTGGTGTCACGTTGGGGCCGAGAGAAATATGCGGCGCTTCTTGCGGATGAGTGGCCGTTGAAGCCCCGGCTGCAAAGGCGACGCGCAGGCAGTCGGTAGTGCCCCAGTGAGTTAGCAGAGCCGCCAGAAAAGCATTGCTGCTGCCCAAAGCATCGGGTTCGATTTCCGGAGTACCAGCCTGGTAGAACAGCTGGTGATTATGCCAAAGCGTAGCGCCTGCCGCTCCTTTAATTAAACACACCGCCTGCAAGTTGAAGTGTGCCGCCAGCCAGGGCAGGGCGGTAGCTTCGGTGGCTGGTTGCCCGAGCCAGCCCATTATTTCCTGAAGTTCTTGCTCGTTGAGCTTCACCAAATCGGCTTGCCGGAGCAGGTACTTCACTACCGTGCGGGTGTAATGCGGAGGGCGCAGGTTCACGTCGAACACCTTGAATTGAGCAACTTGCAGCAGCCGGTACAGCGTTTCGCGGGTGGCCGCGCTGCGGGCCGCCAGCGAGCCGTACACCAGCATCCGCGCGCCGGCCACCGAGGCGCGCAGTTGGTCGGTATGCTGCACATAGTCCCAGGCCACCGGTTCCACAATTTTATACACCCGCCGCCCAGGGGTTGCATTCACTTTTACCACGCCCGTCAGGTGGGTTTGGCTCCGCTGCACCAGTTGGCTATCCAGGCCCTGCTGCTGCATCACCCGCAACAGTTCGGCGCCCAGCTCGTCGTCCCCTACCCGACTGACAAGCTGGACCGGCTGGCCTAAGCGCTGCAAATGCACGGCCACATGAAAGGGCGCCCCGCCGGGTTGGCGGCCAGTAGGCAGCACATCCCAGAGGAATTCCCCTATGCAAACGATAGCAGCTGAGTGATTCATTACGGCGGCGGTTTCTACAAAAGTCCGCCGCCGTTCACCCTACATCGTTCAGAAATCTTTCAAAATGCGTTCATTCAATTGAATCGCTGTATGTAATTGACCTATAGATTCTTATTAAAACAAAAAACCGGGCCTAACCAGGCGCCGGTTTCACTTTTGGTACACGGGTTTCGAGAATGTTTCAGTAGTGCGGGGTAATGTGCAGGATCCTGAACTCGGACGGCGCCAACTGGTAGCGGGCCTTGAAGCTAGTCGAGAAGTAAGAGGGCGAGGAAAAGCCCAGCTCGTACGCCACATCGGCAATGGTTAGTGTCTCGTCGAGCAGCAATTCGCGGGCCTTGGTAAGGCGCAGGTTCTGGATGAAGTCGGTAACGCCGGTGCCCAGTACGGCCTTCACCTTGCGGTAGAGCTGCATCCGCGAGATGCCCAAGCTGCGGGCAATATCTTCGACACTTAAATCGGAGCGGGTGAGGTTGGCTTCCACAATGGCCGTGAGGTCCGCCAGAAACTTCTGATCCGGATCGGTGGCTACTACAGTAGCCGTATCCACCGACATCTCCCGGCGGAAACGCTCCCGCTGGTGGGCCCGGTTGGCTAGCAACGTGCGGACACTTTCGAGCAGGAAGGTAGGGTTGAAAGGCTTGGTCAGGTAAAGGTCGGCGCCGGCCTGCACGCCTTCCACTTGCTGCTCGGGGGCGTTGCGGGCCGTGAGCAGCACCACCGGAATGTGGGAGGTGCGCCAGTCGGCGCGCAGCCGGGTTACCACTTCCAGCCCGCTGAGGCCCGGCATCATCACGTCGCACACAATCAAATCGGGAATCAGGTCGGTGGCCATCCGAAAACCGGTATGGCCATCGGTGGCATTTTGCACCCGGAAATTGGTGCGCAGCTTCCGGGTCAAAAAGTCGTTGACTTCGGTGTTGTCTTCGATGACGAGCACGAGCAGTTGGCTCCCCGTTTCGGCGGGTGTCTGCGCTGGGTTGGAACCTAAATCAGCGTCGATGGCTTCGGGTTCATCCAGGGAAAGCAGGATAGGCGCAGCGGGCGTAATCGAGCGCAACTCTTCGGGCAACTCCCGGGGGAGGGTCACCACGAAGGTGCTGCCCTGCCCCGGCTGGCTGCTGAACGTGAGCTGCCCTTGGTGCAAGCGCACCAAGCCTTGGGCCAACGCCAAGCCCATGCCCGAACCCTTGGCCACGGCGGCTTGCTCGCCCTGGTAAAACCACTCGAAGATGTGGGACCGATCTTGCTCGTTGATGCCGCGGCCGGTATCGGCCACGCTGATCTGCAACGAGCGGCCCTCATTAACGGGCTGTAAGCTGATGGTTATCTGGCCTTGGTCGGGCGTGAATTTCAAGGCGTTGGAAAGCAGGTTGAAGAATACCTTATCCAGGATGTTCACATCAAACCAAGCCGTCAATATTGGTTCCGCCACCTGAAACCGAAGCTGCACTCCGCGTAGCTGAGCGGGCTTCTCAAAGGCGTCCACAATCTCGCGCACGAAGGCCACCAAGTTGCCTTCGGTGGCGTGCACCGCCATTTTACCTACCTCAATTTTGCGGAAGTCCAGGAGCTGATTGACGAGCTGTAGCAGGCGCTGGGTGTTGCGGCGCACCAAGGTCAGGTCGTGGCGCTGGGGGCCAGTCAAGTCCGGGCTGCTGGTCAGCAGTTCCTCCACTGGGCCCAGAATCAGCGTCAAAGGCGTGCGGAGTTCGTGGGAGAAGTTGGTGAAAAAGCGCAGCTTAGCTTCGGTGTCGGCGCGGGCCTGCTCGGCCAGGGCCTCCAGCTGATTACGCTGCTGGCGAATTTCTTCGTTCTGGCTAACCAACTGGCGGTTGATGATGTCGTTGGTCGTGTTTTGAAGGGCGAGCTGCTGGTTGATTTGCCTATTCTTCCGGGCCGACAGCAAGGCCATAGCCCCCATCCCCAGGGCGCCAAGTAACGCGAAGAGCAGCCCGTACAGGATGGTCCGCTGACTCGCGTACGTGGCCCTGAAGTTTTGCAGAAAGCTTTGCTGCCGCTCGATATCCTGCTGCTGGCTGACGATCTTACTGGTTTGCTGCTGCATGGTCTCGACGTTGGTGGAGTCGATGACGATGGTGCCCAGGATGTTTTCCCGCTTGAAGGGCTTGTGGTGCAGGATGTTGAGGGCCGTCCGAATGGCATCTTCGCCGCCCGGCGAATACAGCAAGGACGCATCGAGCACTCCGCGCTGCACCAAGTCAATCCCTTCTCCCTTGCCGTAAAGCCCATCCACACCGATGATGTGCATCTGCTTTTCCCTGCCCAATTCCTGGCATACTTCGAAGGCGCCTCGGCCCATGGCATCATTATGAGCGAAAATCAACGATACTTCCGGGTGCTTGCGCAGCATGGTCGTCAGGGCCGGCTTCAGGGTTTTTTCCTGCCAGTTGCCCGTTACTTGCCCAACTACTCGTAGCCCCGGATAAGAGCGCAACCCCTGGGCAAAGCCTTCCTGCCGCTCGGAGGTAGCCGACGAGCCTGGCGTACCTAGAATTTCGATTATGCGGCCCTGCTGATTCAGTAAGCGGGACGCGTATCGGGCGGCCATTTGCCCCACTACCAGATTGCTACCCCCGACATAGGCCGTGTAGTGCGGCGAGGCAGTGCGGCGGTCGAGCAGCACGACCGGGATGCCGCGCCGCATAGCTTCTTGCACGGCCGGAGTTACGGGCTCCGACTCGTAGGGCGAGACAATCAGTAAGTCGATTCCGCTTTGGAGCAGCTCCCGAATCTGTTGTTGCTGGCGGTGGCTGTTGTCGTGGGCATCGGTGACGCGCAGCTGCACATCCGAGTGGAAGCTCAGTTCCCTTTCCATTCCACTTAGCATGGCCTGCCGCCAAGGGCCGTCCGTACTGCACTGCGCAAACCCGATACGATACGCAACTGCTGTTTCCTTCTTTCCGCAGCTCGTGAGCAGTGCCAAGAAGGGCATTACCAGCAGAAGCCATCGAACAAGAAAGGAATACATGCTATTCAAATGATTTTCAGAAGGTTGACAGCTATATTGACCACCAAATTACGTACAAAGATACCCGATTCTCCCCAGTACAAGTGCTTAAAGAAATAGCGTAGAGAAGCTGGACTGTGCCGCTTGCCTAAGCAGGCCGCGTATCGTAGCTTATTCACACCATTTCGACGGCAGTAAGCAGTTGCAGGTCGCGCAGATAAGGCAGTCGAACATGGCTTTCAGGCAGGCGCCTAGCCACTAACTGCAACCCAAAGTAGCCGCCTAGTAGCTAAGCAGCGGCAGCAACACCTTACCGGCCATAGCCCTGCACCGGAAACGCGGGATCTTCGTAAGGTGCTGGTATTGCTTGCACTTGGGGCTTTGCATCGAATATCATCACCTCCCGCTTCAACGGAGTGTAGGCTGGCCACGCGGCCCCCGGCTGTCCGGTTTTGATAAAGCTGGCCCAATGCGCGTGCATAACAGCGGCCAGTGTTGGGTCAGGCGCTTTGCTACGCGCCGGAGCCGAAGCCGTAGCGGCGGCCGAACTGCCCACAGGTGCATTCCACACGAAGGCTAGCTCTTGCGCATGCACGGGCCGAGTAGTAGCATTGGAATAGTCGAAACGATACAGCCAGATGGGCAAGCCCTGCTCGGCCAAAGTTTGCGCCAAGCGGTACGAGGCCAGGCGGTAGAGGTAGTCCGTGAGGACCGTGTTCCAGGCTTCGAGGGGTGGGCGAGTTTCACTGAACTGCTGGTAAGCCCGCCAAACATAGGAACTGTTTTTCGGGCCGAAGACCTGTTCCAAGGCTTGCTCATTGGGCTGATGCAGGAGGGAGCCCGGACCGCTAAACAAGCCTGCTTCTTCCCGGTTCGTTCCCATGAGCACGCGCAAAGGGTACTTGGGTTGCCGACGTAGGTAGTCCATCGGCGGCGTAGGGATAGTTTTCCCGTCGAGCACGGGGCCGAAGACTTGTAAGCCACCGGCGCCGCTGGCAAACCGGGTTTGCGCCCGTACCAAGCTATCGGCCGGAACGGTAAGCAAAAACTGAACACGCGGCAGATGCAGCTCATGCAACAGCTGCTGCGTCACGGCGCTAGCCGTAGCCGTATCACGGACGGCCTGCACGGCGCCACTTTCCAGAATTACCTGTTGAAACAACCCTTGCGCGGCTGGGGTTACCAGCAAGCCTCCAATTAGCTTCGCGCCCGCCGACTCACCCATAACGGTTACGTGGGTCGGGTCGCCGCCAAACGCGCCGATGTTCTGGTGTACCCAGCGCAACGCTGCTACCGCGTCGAGTAAGCCGCAGTTGCCGGCTTGGGTATAGTTGGGCCCAAGGCTAGTGCCCAGGTATAGAAAGCCGAGACCACCAAGCCGATAGTTGATACTTACCGCCACAATAGTATCCTGAGCCGCGAAGGTCCACATGTCGTTGTCCTGGCCGGAGCCGCCGGTGAAGGCACCCCCATGCACCCATACCACCACGGGGCGGCGGTGTTTGCTGGGTTGGTCAGGCGCCCACACGTTCAAATACAGGCAATCTTCTGCGCCTTGTACAGCTCCGGGCCCGGCCGCCTGGGTGGCTTTCCCCCCAAACTGCTGCGCCAACCTGATGCCGCGCTGTCGTTTCAGGGGCTGCGGCGGCCGAAAACGCAAAGCCTCCACCGGCGGCTGCGCATAAGCAATACCTCGAAATACTTGCAACTGGCCTTCGCGCACCCCCTGAATCCGCCCCTGACGGGTTTTAACCACGGGGCCCGCCTCTTGCGCTTGGGTGGTATGCAGGCCGAAACTCAATACAAGCAACCAACTCATTAACAACGGCGCCACTATCCTATTGCGCCCACCAGTCTTTGTACTTATTGCCATCATATACTTTTCGGTAGGTAGTTAACCAACGCACGCCAGGGGCGTTTCTGCTGCGCGTAAGGTTCGGTACGAGCTTGTTGGGCATGACGCGGCGGCGGAATTATGGTAAGGTAGAGGGTTTGCTTGTCCTAAGCTTTGCCAGAAGCATGGGGTAGGTTGGGTAATGAACGCCGGGCGGTACCCCAACGGCAACCCTAGCGGCCTCTCTTGGCATGAATTGCTGGGGCTCTATCTGCTGCTTTTGGGGTTTAGTGGCTACTAGTGGCTACTGCGGCGACACGTGTGCGTTTGTTCTCGAAAGAAAGCAACCGACGAAGGTTCTCTCAAGCCCTAGCCTAGCGCCCCTGGCCGGTGGAATTGCGTACCTTGACAGGATGGACATGCCGCAACGGGAAAGGACTACGGCGAAAGTTACCTTGGTTAGGGCCTTTGGGGTCCGCACGGCGACCTTGCTCGTAGCCGGTATTGTGATTGGGTCGGGCGTATTCAAGAAGATCGTGCCCCTGGCGCAAACCGGCTTGAGTGAAACCTGGATTCTGGCGGCTTGGCTGCTCGCGGGCTTCATTACTTTGTGCGGGGCCTTCAATCTGGCGGCGCTTTCCTCGCTTACCGAAGAATCGGGAGGCACCTACGAGTACTTACGCCTCTCGTTTGGCAACTTTGCTTCTTTCTTGTTTGGGTGGACCGATTTTACCATCATCGGCACGGCCTCGGTGGCGGCGCTCGGCTTTATCTTTTCCCAAACCATCAACACGCTGATTCCGCTGCCCAATCCCTTGCAGCCCTGGGCGCACCTGTCAATTGGTCAACTTATTTACCCGTTTGCCGATTCGGGCATCAAACTGCTGGCTATTGCCACCATTAGCGTTCTGACTTGGGTGAACTACCGCGGGGCCGCCGTTAGTGGCACGCTAAGCAACCTCTTCACGGCGGCCAAACTGCTCGGGATTCTGCTGCTTATCTTTTTCGGCCTGTTTGTCGCCACCCCGGCACCCGATCTGGTGGCCCTGCCGGGTACGCCGGCCGCAACTGTTGGCAGCGCGGCATTTGGTAGCGCCTTGCTCACTGCCCTGCTCAGTGTGTTCTGGGCTTACGACGGCTGGGTGGATTTGTCGTTTATTAGCGGCGAAGTCAAGAACCCGACGCGCAATGTGCCGCGGGCTTTGATTGCCGGCGTTAGTATCGCCATTGGGGTGTACGTGCTGGTCAACTACGCGTACCTGCGGGTTTTGTCTTTGCCGCAGTTGGCCGCTATCAGCCCAAACGAAATTGGCGCCGCCGTGGTAGCCGAAACAATGCTGGGCAAGTGGGGCAAAACGGCGGTAACTCTCTTGATTATGGTGAGCGTCTTCGGGACCCTGAATGCCGTGCTGCTCTCGCATACGCGCGTTTATTTTCGCATGGCCCAAGAACGATTTTTCTTCGCCAAGGCCGCCGTGGTGCACCCGCGCTACCGCACGCCCCACGTAGCCCTTGGCTACACACTGGTCTGGAGTTGCCTGCTGGTAATCTCCGGCTCCTTCGAGCGGCTAACGGACATGGTCATTTTTGCGACGTTCCTGTTTTATGGTTTGCTGGCCGTGGCAGTCGTCAAAATGAAGCGTCAAGGGAGGATAAGCGCAGCGGTGACGGGTTATCCGTTTCTACAGCTGTTTATTCTGTTGTTTGCGCTGGCCTTAGTCGGCAACACTCTGCTCACCCAACCGAAACAGTCGTTGCTGGGTTTCGGGTTAATTCTAAGCGGCCTGCCGTTCTACTATTACTTTCGCAGGCAAGCTAACCGAGGACAAACTAACGACTCGGTGGGCAACTAATGGCGGGGTTCAAGCAGCCAGTACCCTAGACGCACCAACTTGCCTACTATACTAGTACGAAGCTGAAAAACCGCTTTGCTTTATTCGATTACCATGGGGCAAACGTTGGTTTCTATTCGGCCATCGGCGCGCACTACGGCCCAAAACATCCCCTCGGTACTGTAGGGCATGGCCACGTTGCCGTGTAGGTCGAGGGCAATGACTCCGCCTTTGCCGCCTGCCGGGGCTACTTTGTGATGCACCACCAACTCGGCGGCTTGCTGTACGCTCAGGCCACGGTACTCCATCAAGGCAGCAATGTCGTGGGCCACCGCGTGGCGAATAAAGAACTCCCCGTGCCCCGTGCCCGACACGGCGCACACATGGTTGGCATACGTGCCGGCCCCAATCAGGGGGGAGTCCCCCACCCGGCCGTACTTTTTGTTGAGTTGGCCGCCAGTGGAAGTGCCCGCTGCGAGGTGGCCGGCTTGGTCGAGAGCAACAGCACCTACGGTACCATATTTCGAAGCCGGAGAGTCGAAGGGCTTGGTAGGTGGCGCAAGGGCGTTGGCCTGTTGCAGGGCTTGCCATTGGTGCCAGCGCTCTTCGGTTCGGAACCAAGCGGCCGGCACCGTTTCTAAGCCGACGGCGGCGGCAAACTCGTCGGCGCCCGCGCCGGTGAGCAGCACGTGGGCCGAACGCTCCATCACGGCGCGGGCCACAGAAATCGGATTCCGAACGGTGCGCACTCCAGCCACCGCCCCGGCCCTGAGCGTGGCGCCGTCCATGAGAGCGGCGTCCATTTCGTTGACGCCAGCATGCGAGAACACTGAGCCCCGACCGGCGTTGAACAAGGGCGAATCCTCCAGCAGCCGGAGGCTGGCTTCAACCGCCGCCACGCTGTTTCCGCCTCCTGCCAGAACCACATACCCGGCCTGCGCAGCCTCCGTAAGAGCGTGCGTGTAAGCTGCCTGCTGCGGGAACGGGGTGCCCGCTGGCTGTAACCGGCCTGAGCCGCCGTGCAGCAACAGGGTATAAGGAAAGGAAGAGGCCGGCGGCATAAGCAAAGCAAACAAGGGAAACAAGGGAAAAGCTAGGCCAAAAAAAGCGAGTACTATCGGGAGCAGCTAGGGTTTCAGAGCTGCCAGTACGCGCTTAATCAACTCGTTTGGGCTGCCATCGTGCCAGCGCCACACGATAACCAAGTCATGCTCGGGGTCCACCCAAATGGTGTTTTGGCCCGCGCCCAGCGCCGCATAGCTGGTGGCGGGGGCATCGGGCCAGGCTTTTTTCTCGGTGTTGAGCCACCAGAGGTAGCCGTAGTCGGGCCCAACGGGTCCGCGCGTGGTGGCTTGCTGAACCCATGTAGGGGATACCAGTTGGCGCTGGCCCCAGCGCCCCTGCCGGAGCATCAGGTAGCCAAAGCGCGCTTCGTCGCGGGCGCTGATGATTAGTCCGCCGCCCCAGCGCGTGCCGCCGCTCACCGAAGGCATAGCTTTGCCGTCTACGGTGGCAACGGCATTCGGATAAGGCACCCATTGCCAAGTGGAGGAAGCGCCAATCGGGTCCATAATCTCTTGCTTGAGCACCGTCGGCAGCGGGCGCTTCCACAGGCGCAACAGCGACAAGGCCAGCCGGTTGATGCGCACGTCATTGTACTCGTAGTACGTGCCCGGCGCTTGCAGGGCGCGGGGTTTACGCTCTCCTTTGCCGAAAGCTTCGCGGCCAATGAAATTGGCGTTTTTTCCCCACAACTCGCCCTCCCACTCGCTGGTTTGGCGGGCATGATGCTCCCACGTAACAACGCGGTTCTGCTCGGAGTCGTAGCCGCCGTCCTGGATATAGTTCGCCACCGGGTCGTGGATATCCTTGATTAGCTTGCGGTCAATTGACAAGCCGAGGATGGTTGACAAGAAGCTTTTGGCCGCGCTGTAGGTTGGGTCTGGGCGCTGCGTTTCTCCCCATTCGGCTACCAGGTACCCGTGCCGTAGAACAAGGCCGTTGGTGGCGGCCCGGCTGGTTGGCATGGGCCCCAGCAGCTTGCCGAAAATCTCTTCCTGCGTAGAGAAGGTGGGCGTCATCTGGGTGGTTTCCTGCGTTCGGGCAAAAGCCACCGCTTCGGCTAGGCGCGCCGAATCGAAGCCAGCGGCGCTTGGCGCCTGGTGCTGCCAGGCCGCCCCGGGCGCCGGGAAGTAGACTTCTGACCGGGCGGCCTCATTGCCAGAAGGCGTGACGACCGGGCGGAAGCAGGCCGTCAGGGCCGGAAAACAGAGCAGGAAGAGGAAGGTTCTTTTAGACATGGGCAGCATAAGAAAGCATCAGCCGGCGCCCGCAAGCACCCAAGCTTCAGAAAATAGTCGAAGAAAATTCAAAACTGGAAAGTTGACACAAGCTCACCAAGCAGGCCACACCATCTATGTTCGGCAGCGCGCCCCTTCTCTGCATATATTCTAAGGCAATATTATCGTCCAGCATCTAAAAACGCTACCATTGATTTCCTGCCCCTCCAAATAAGCTCTCAAACTAAAGCACGCCGGGTTATTTGGCCGATAGATGTTGGCAGAGATTTTACGATAAACTTGCGTTGCGGATACCAGATGTAGATGGCAGCCGCGCTTGTTGCTTCTGGTTTCCTGCATCTTTTGAACGGATTCAAGCAAGCGCCCGGGGTGTGTTCAGGGTTCCTTCACGAAAAGCCCGCGGACAGGGAAGCATACTGGGAGTTGATAGCCGGCACTAGGATTCACTGCTCTAACACACGTCCGCACAACTACTTCGGTGGCCCTCTATACAGACAGACCCTTGCTACATACTAGGCGTACACAAGATGATTCTAATCTGTAAGTGAAGCAGTTAGGACAGGAACAGGTTGATTTCACCTGTTCATTCCCCTGCTCGAACAACTAGAAGCCCCGCTGCCGTTAAACCCTGAATCGTACGTAACTGAGGGCAACCGCTTACCCGTAGCAAAAGCACAAAGCCCTTCGGTGAAGGGCTTTGCGTGACGGTGGTTGGTTATGGAAGAGGAACTAGAGAATGAAGACAAAGCTTTACTTATAACTGACCTTTAACAAGGACAATAAGTGCAGAATTGTGACACGCTGTGGCGGCGGCTAAACAAGTCAACCGCCTCGCCAAGGATTAAACCTCGGCTCCAAGTGCCATATCAACTGCCTCGGGCTCCTCGTGGCTAGCAGACTATTAGGGCGTCGACGGCTAGCGAAGCTACCCGCTGGCTAACGGTAGAAACGGCTACGTTGAGCTTACCAGAAAAAGTAGGCATCCTCTTCATTTGCTGGGGCGCGAAATCGGCACCGCCGATGCCTACTGCCCCAGCGTGTTATAATTGTTCGCAAACCTATCCGGGAACGATTGTGATACCTTGATTCTGCAATTCGTCGGTCCATGCCATTTAATACGTCGAAGTATTTCCTTACTTAGAATTGTCTTCCAGTGAAAAGAAGAACGATGACTTTTAAGGTGAGCAAGGAGCGTGACCACTAATAAGCGAGTGAAACAATCCCTTCTCAGTTGGTCAAGCACCAGGTTGAAGGAAAGCTGGTCGCATCCTTTCCCAAGCTCTCGTCGGAAGGAATACGCTTGCACCGTTAAACGCTATGCCATGAACTTGTTGAGATGTTGGCTGCTTTTGCTTTTTGCCACGATGAGTATGAAGGCCTTCGCGCAGCGAATTGCAACGCTCGAAGTAGTTCTTCCTTATGCTACGAACGGTTTAGCAGTTCCCATCAGAACGAGTTTGGATGATATCACGCCGCTCCCTGCTTCTGGCTTGAAGCTGGTGGAAGTGCAGGGCAATAAGCGCACGAGTGTTCCCTTTCAGGTGGAAAAGGGCACTAAGCGAGTTATGCATTGGCTGATTGATTCGGAAAATGCCAAAACCAGCAAGCACACCTACGAGCTAGTAAAAGGCGCCGCCAGCCCGGCCACCGACCGGGTGCGCCTCCAGGACGCGCAAGGCTCCTTCACCATCGGAACCGGCAACAGAAACCTGCTGCGTTACAACTACAAAACGGTGTATCCACCGGCCGGCGTTGATACGGCCTACAAGCGGAGCGGCTTTATTCACCCGCTATGGTCGCCGCACGGCCAGGAACTCACCCGGATTCAAGCCCCCGACCACTACCACCACTACGGCATTTGGAACCCCTGGACGCACGTACTATTTGAAGGAGACACGGTTGACTTCTGGAATATCCGGGACCGGAAAGGCACCGTGCGCTTTGCCAAAGCAGTTTCTACCAGCGCCGGGCCCGTGTACAGCGAGTATCAGGTATTGCAGGAACACGTGGCCTTCAAGAAAGGCGGCCCGGAAAAAATTGCGCTGAATGAGGTGCAATCAGTGCGGGTGTATCAGCCCAAGGATCAGGAGTATTACATAGCGGACGTAACCATCAACATGAAGTGCGCCAGCACTAGCCCGGTGCTGCTGCTGGCTTACCGCTACGGCGGGTTTGGTTGGCGCACCACCGAAAAGTGGAACAAGGACAACAGCGAAGTTCTGACTTCCGAAGGCAAAAACCGCAAGGAAGCCGACGGCTCCACGGCGCGCTGGTGCATCGTGCAAGGCCAGCTCGACAACGACTACGGCGGCGTGGTGATGCTCTCGTACCCCACCAATTACAACCACCCCGAGCCGTTGCGCATCTGGCCCGAAACGATGAATGGCCGCGGGGACATGTTCGCCAACTTCTCGCCCACCAAAAACAAAAACTGGCAGCTCGACCCCGGCCAAACCTATACGCTCAAATACCGCCTGATCGTGTACAACGGGCATTTCACGAAAGAAAAAGCAGAAAGCGGGTGGCAAGCTTTCAGCGCCGAACCTAAGGTTACGGTGCTGCGCAAGTGATATTTTCTTCCAATCAATGCAAAACTCCCTCCCATGAGCGAAGAAAAAAATTCCCCGGTTTCCAGAAGGGATTTTCTGGAAACGTCGGCCAAAGCTGCGGCGGCCACCCTTGTGCTCGGCGGCTTCCCCACCATCGTACCGGCTAGTGTTTTCGGCCGAAACGCGCCCAGCAACCGAATCAACATCGGCGCCATTGGCACGGGGCGCATTTCCCGCGGCCATGATATGCCGGGCGTGTGGCAGTACGAGCAAGCCCAGATTATGGCGGTCTGCGACGTTGACACCAAGCGCGCCGAAGAAGCGAAACAGCTGGTCAACGAGTATTACACCAAGAAAAACGGCAAGCCTTTCGACGGCGTGCAGGTGTACCACGATTATCAAGCGTTGTTGCAAAACAAGGATATCGACGCCGTGCTGATCAGCACCCCCGACCACTGGCACGCGCTGATTGGGATGGCCGCCGTACGGGCCGGCAAGGATGTGTACTGCCAAAAACCAACGTCCTTGACCATTGCCGAGGGCCGGGCCTTGAGTGATGCCGTAAAAAGCACGGGTCGTATTTTCCAGATTGGCAGTCAGCAGCGGTCTTCTGCGCAGTTCCGCTATGCGGCCGAACTGGTGCGTAACGGCCGTATTGGCACCTTGAAAACCGTTTCTATCGGGTTGCCCGGCGACCCCTCGGGCCAGGAAGAAGTGGCCATGCCGGTGCCCGCCAACTTACACTACGACCGGTGGCTGGGCTCGACGCCCGAAGTGTATTACACCGAAAAGCGCGTGCACCCCCAACAAGGCTACGACCGGCCCGGCTGGTTGCGCTGTGAGCAGTTTGGGGCGGGCATGATTACCGGCTGGGGCTCCCACCACGTCGATTGCGCCCACTGGGCCATGAACACCGAACACACCGGCCCGATTGAAGTGTGGGGTACGGCCGAATTTCCTAAGAGCGGGCTTTGGAATGTGCACGGCCCGTTCAAAACCGAGGGGCGCTACGCCAACGGGGTGCACATGATTATCAGCGACAGTTTGCCCAACGGCATCAAGTTTGAGGGCACCGAGGGCTGGATCTTCGTGTCGCGCGGTGATGCCAAGGCCACGGCCAGCGACCCAATCAGTTTGCAAGCGGCCAAAGCACTGGATGCCAGCGACCCGAAGATCATCCAGTCGGTGATTGGGCCCAACGAAATCCATTTGTACGAGAGCAAAGAGCACCACGGCAACTGGCTGGAGTGCATCAAGTCGCGCAAGCAGCCTATTGCGCCCGTGGAAGTCGGCCACCGGTCGTGCTCTACCTGCCTGATTCATCATATTGTGATGAAATTGAAGCGCAAAGTGTCCTGGGACCCCGCCAAAGAGCAGTTCGTCAACGATGCAGAAGCCAACCGCCTGCTTTCCCGGCCTCAGCGCAAGCCCTACACCCTGCCCGGCTAACGCGGCCCGGAAGCGGCCAAGAGCTACTGGGAGGCGTGTTTTTTCACTGTTTGTTACCGAAGATGAAGAACCTTTTCGTCGTTAGCTCCTTCCTTTTCTTGCCCATCCTGCCATGCCGCGGCCAAACGGCCACGGTCCCTAAACCTAGCGCTCCAGTGCGACTTATCACCCTCGACCCCGGCCATTTCCACGCGGCGCTGGTGCAGAAGTCGATGTACAAGAATGTCGCCCCAACCGTGCACGTCTATGCAGCCGGCGGGACAGACCTGCAACAGCACCTAGCCCGAGTTACAAGCTACAACACCCGCGCGGAATCCCCCACGCAGTGGCAGCAGCAGGTGTACACCGGCCCGGATTTCTTCGCGAAAATGCTGGCCGAAAAAGCTGGCAATGTCGTGGTGCTGGCCGGCAACAATCAAAAGAAGACGGAATACATTGCGCAGTCCTTGCAAGCCGGGTTCAACGTGCTGGCCGACAAGCCCATGTGCATCAACAGCCAGGAATTCAAGACGTTGGAAGGCGCCTTTGCCACCGCCAAGAAAAACAACTTGCTGCTGTATGATATCATGACCGAGCGGTTTGAAATACCCACTATTCTGCAAAGAGAGCTGTCGAGGCTGCCGGCCGTGTTTGGCACTTTAGAGAAAGGCACGCCCCAAAATCCGGCGGTGGTCAAGGAGAGTACGCACTGCTTTTACAAGAACGTGTCGGGCAGCGTCCTGACCCGGCCCGCCTGGTTTATGGACGTAACGCAGGAAGGCGAGGGTTTGGTGGACGTGACCACCCACTTGGTGGACCTGGTGCAGTGGGAATGCTTTCCGGAGCGGGCGCTGGACTACAAGAAAGATATTCAGGTGCTTTCCGCCAAGCGCTGGGCAACCAATATGAGCCTCACCCAGTTCCGGGCCATTACCAAGCAAAATACCTTTCCCGACTATTTGAAGAAAGACCTGGCCAACGATAGTCTGCTGAAGGTGTACAGCAACGGCACGATTTCCTACAAGCTGCTCGGGGTGCATGCGCAAGTGTCGGTTACGTGGGCCTACAAAGCGCCGGAGGGGGCCGGCGATACGCACTACTCGCTGATGCGGGGCTCCAAAGCCAACTTAGTGGTTCGCCAAGGGGCCGCCCAATTGTACAAGCCGACGCTGTACATCGAGCCCCGAACCCCGGATGCCGCTTATACACAAGCTTTGCAGCAAGAGCTAAAGAAAATTCAAGTGAAGTATCCCGGCGTGGCACTGAAGAAGGTTGACAAAGGCTGGGAAGTACTCGTCCCGGAAAGCTACCGCGAAGGCCATGAGGCGCATTTTGCCCGCGTGACTGAGCAGTTTCTGGAGTACCTGGAAAAGCGCAACATGCCCCCGTGGGAAGTGCCGAACATGCTAGCCAAATACTACACGACAACCAAGGCGCTGGAAAACCCCAAGCAGTAGCGTATCTTTTAGCTGCGCTGCGCTTGCCGCGCTGCCTCCGAATTCAACCACCCGCCCTATGAAAACAACGCTGCTCGTCGCCGGAGTCCTGCTGACTTCCAGCCTCCGGATGCAAACAAAGCCTTTGCCGTCTGCTGTCTACAGCAAGCCGACTCAAGCTCCAAAACAGGATGGCGGCAGGCAAAACAGCGAATTCGCCAAAGGCAGCACCCTCGATTTAGTTGAACTCGCCATCCATACGTCCACGCTCAAACCAGGGCAAACCAATCATCCGCTGCAAGCTTATAGTGATTCAGAAGAGCTGGTTATCGTGCAGGAAGGCCGCCTGACGGTGACCGTAAAAGATTCCACCAAAACCCTGGGTCCCGGCAGTCTGCTGCTGATTGTGGCGGGCGACAAACAAAGCTTTCGAAACGCTTCTAGCGCGCCGGCTACCTATTACGTGCTGAAGTTCAAGGGCCAGGAGCCCATAGATATCCAACGCGGACAAGCTGGCGGCGGCTCCTTCGTGAAAGATTGGAGCCAGTTTAAGGTGGTGAAAACCGAGAAAGGCGAAACCCGCCCCGTGTTCGACCGGCCTTCATCGGTGTTCAAGCGCTTTGATGTGCACGCCACTGTCCTCAAGCCGGGTATTGCCAGCCATCCGCCGCACACCCACCGCGCCGAAGAAATCATCTTGATGACAAAAGGCAATGGCGAAATTCTGATCGATAAGCAAGCGCACAAAGCGGCCGCTGGGGACGTGGTTTTGCTGCGGGCGAATGTGCCCCACGCCTTTACCAACACCGGGAGCAACGAGTGCGGCTATTTTGCCATTCAATGGCATAGCAGTGCAGAATAGGCCGTAATACACCGCACCTAGCGCAACGGCTTGTTACTGCAAAACAGAAGCCTATTTAAGCTGATTTGCCTTATCTAACTCGCTTACACGGCGATATAAGGACTGGCTTGGCTATTTGATTTTTCTATAGTTCAGGGAATTACCCCGGGCGGTATAGCTGAGCTCTAGACTCTCTTCATCCACACCAACAACTTCCCAACACATAGCTTCTTTGGGTTCGACCAAGTATCTTTCGTTGTCGCCGAGGTACCCCGCACCGGCTTCAGAAGGACACGCTTGCGCAAGGACAAACTCCGCCGTGTCGAGCGGCTCGCCACCATAATAATCAATGTAGGCGTGGCCTTTGAGTTCAATAACACTTCTAGCGTCGTCGGTGCTTTGCCATTTGCCTTGGAGCAACTGGTAAGTGGATTTCGCAGGAGCCCCTGATGTTGGCAGCGGAGAAACCATCTGCTCAGCAGACAGGCCAACTGTTGTGTCGGCAGCATCACTAGCTGTGTCCGATTTCACTAGGCTAGTTTCCGGCGTATCAGGAGCAATCAACGATGAATTCTTTTGTTCCGGCGCGCACGATGCCAATAAGCTAACGAGAGGGAGAAGCAGGCTGAACTTCATGTAAGTTGTTAGCTAAAATTAATAACTAAAGAATATGTATAAGGGTAGTGTAGACAACAGCCCTTGCAAAAATCAAAACTAGGATTCTACAGTCAGAAAACGTTCGGCTTGCCTGGAATCATTCCTATCTGCTATGATAAAAATCAACACTTTGATCTGCTGAATGCTTGGTGCTTTTAGAAGCTCTTAAAGTTACTGCATTTAGCATTTTATCATGGATATCTTTAATTAGTAAGATAACGGTGCAGTAGTTCAAGCAGTAAAATTACTATCCTACTACCCGAAAGCTATAGGACGATTTTAGGAGATTTATAATTACTACCTGGGCGTTTAGCTTTACTCCTTAATTGTTTCTGTTGTGCTTGTTATAGAATCACAACGCGGTACTTAACTTATATCAATTTCAATAAACAGTTGATTTTATACGACTATGGCCCCTATATTTGCTTTTCAACGCCTCCATCCTACTCCAATGTGATTCTAGCCGCACGGTCGTAAGCCCTCCAGTCTCCTAAGCCGATTCCTTCGGCCGGTGCACCACGTGTGCCGGAGTTCTAGGGCTATGTCCTTGCGGCACCCCATCCAGACGAGGAGGTTGTCCCGTGCCCTAGATGGCCAGGTTGCCCGCGCCGCTTTTGCTGGCTTTTTGCCTCGCATCCGGTGCCTGTTCTATTTCGAAGAGCCTTCGTCTGCCGTAGGTCCCATTGTGTGCTTTCCTTTCCAGGACGAACATATGGTGCCGGACCTCTCGCGCCCTTGAGTAACCTGTTAAGGTTCACTCTGCCTTCCTTGTAGGAGGCCATTCCCCGTCATGCCCGAAAGCAGGCTACTCGACCTCGCGCTGGACTCGCCACTACGACGAGACTTGCTACGGGGCGTTAGCTGAGGCTGGCCGGTGCAGCAAGCCCTAGGTTTTAGGAGCTACCCCTGTATCAGCCTTGCTCTCGTGGCTTCGCATCCTGCTGCTGTAGGATACAGGAATTGTGTCGGGGACCCTGATCGAACGCTAAGTGGTGCGTCTGAAGCTTTATCACTAGTCTCTGCTTCCCTTGTGGAAGCGGCAGGAATGCCAACGGTGGCTCGTTTCAAGCGCTGATCCGTGGCTTAGTGCGAAGTGATGCATTTCAACCAAGCGGAATCTTCCTTCTCTAATTCAATAGTATGCTTGCTCAACTCCGTCCTAAGGTTAGTGCCTTTCCAAAGCAAAAACACGTTAGTTTCTACGTAGTAACTACCGGTTTCCTTCTCTTTTTGGGCATCGCGCTGCGGGTGTTCCATTACGTGTATAATCGCTCTCTGTGGACCGATGAAATCTATCTGACAGCAGGAATAGCGGAGATGAATTTCCAGGATTTACTCTCCAAGCCCTTGCCATACATGCAAAAAGCCCCTATTGGCTACTTGTTGATCTGCCATTTGTTTGTGGTGCTGTTTGGCAACAACGAATTGGCGCTTCGCCTGTATTCTTTGCTCACTGGTGTTGCGGCCTTATTCTTGTTCGTACCCGTTGCCCGCCATTTTTTGAAACCCTTCGGGACGCTCGTGGCACTGACGCTGCTAGCGTGTGCGACACCGATTGTCTACCATTCGGTGGAAGCAAAACCGTACGGCCCCGACCTTTTTATTACCATTCTGCTTTTGTGGTTCTATGTCCGCTACCAGCAGAACACGAGCAGTAAAAACTTGTGGTGGTGGGGAATTGGAGGGAGTATTGCGGTGTGGCTGTCGTATCCAAGCATTTTTGTGCTGGCCGCCATGGGCCTGGCCGTGGGTGGCAATTACCTAATCAAAGGAGACTGGAACAGAATCTTTCGGTTGGTCCTGCCATTTGGCCTGTGGCTGGTGAGCTTCCTGCTTAGCTACTTTTTGTTCACGAAGGAGGGGTCTGACGCGGGTTGGTTGGTGTACTTCTTCTACAAATTCGAAGGCTATTTCCCTCTCCAGCCCGTAAGTAGTGTCACGTGGTTGATGAAGAAAGCGGTTATTTTCTTCCATTATCCCCTCGGCCTAACGTGGATTGATGAGTTGGTGGAGCAGACGTATTTGAGGCGCTTTGTTCAGCGCATGACCATCGTTCCCGTGGTGCTTAGCGGTTTGGGCGTGCTGTATTTTTTCCGAACGAACAAGCGGTATCTGCTGGTGGTTGGCCTCGTCCTGCTTGTTGCCGTGGTGGCTTCTTGCCTTAAACTGTATCCGTTCCACGAGCGGATGATTGTTTATCTGGCTCCCTTTGTTATCCTATTACTCGCAGCAGGCTGTGACTATCTAAGCAGCAAAACAACTTCTCTGAAGTATGTAAGCTACGGGCTGACTCTACTGCTCTTGGGTGGTTTGTTGAAAAATGCCGCTGCCACTACCCTGACTCCCTACCTGCTGAGTGGCTACAAAATGTCGTATTATCGGGAGGCCCTGGACTATGTCAACCGCAAGTATCAAGCAGGCGATGGGGTGTATGTCTACTGGAATGGGGCCGCTGGGTACAAGTACTATAAGACGGCGGACGCCCTTCGATTTGAGGCCGTAATAGATCCAGATCATCGGTATGCTGTTCGCAACTATGCGGACTATTTTGCCAAAGTAGATGCCGATCTTACTTCCGTGCCGAACAAAAAGCGCGTGTGGGTGATCTATAGTGGCGTGGATATGAACCAAGGCGACTTTGCCGGTCAGCCGGCGTGGTATTACAACGGCCACGATTTCAGAGAGGGCTACGGAGTTACGCGGTTCACTCAGCATGTCCGGCAAATAGGCAACGTGCTCGATCAGTACGTTCCCACCGATGGCAACCCCAACCCCGATATGCGGGTTTTGTTGATGGAGCTGAAGTAGCCTGCTATCCTGGCCGCTTACCGGATTGCTTGTCGGAAGCACAGGTAAGGTGTACGCGGGCATTGCAACGCGTAGGTGCAGCTCAGCAACAATTTGAGGAGCCTGCTGCGTATTCCCAACGCTTCACAGTTTAATGGTACAATGACTTGATTAGTGCGCGTAAATTTTTCAAAAAGGAGGGCTGTTGCAGAAGTAACCCAGCGTAACAAGCAATGCCTCTACAGACCGAATACCAACGAGCAAATCTGTAGTATCGCTGCGTTTTGGGTGTTTCTGTGGTAAGCCTAGCCCGTTTGCAAGCTAGCTCACAGGCTCTGCAACAGCCACTCTTCTTTGGAAAACGTTCAGGCCACTTCCTTCTACCATCTTTTTTGCCAGGCTACCCTATTTTCTTGGTGCTGCGTTGTGGCCCCGAGGAAAAGCAGGATCTTCGGTTGCGCGAAGAGTGGAATCCGGAATTTGCAAAAACCGACTGTCAATAAAGCCTTTTGCGCTATGCTTGGGGAAAAGTTCACCTCCGGGCTTCGGGGCGACGGTATATAGGCCGTTTACGGCGCCGGCTTTTAGGTCCAGCGTGTCGCCGCGTTTGGCCAACAGGATCCTCGTTTCCGCAGACGTATCTGGCTGGGCGTAAATCGCGGCATTGTCCGCCGTCACGACCACGGGATAACGGAATTTTTCGGTTTTTCCGCAGGCCGATACGGCCAATACCGATAGCAATACGAGTTGTTTCATGGCTGCCAAGCTACAGGAAAGGGAGTCGCGGACCAATAGCCTAAACCAAACCTTTATTTATAACAACAACTATTGTAAGACAACCAACTAAACTTCGCTAGCAACGATTTTCTTAGTAGTAGACCCAAGGATGACCATAGCCAGGTTTTTCTGGCTGATGCTTTACTGTTAGCTCTCATCTAGCACCGAATAAAGTAACGACTACTGTGGGTGCCGGGCGCACTAGCAGAACAGGCAGCTACTAGTTGATTATCAATTTCTTGCGGCGGTATCCTTACGCCTGCCTTGCAACTTCAACCAAGCAAGTTGCAAGGCGGGGAAGCATTAGCCCGCTCCACTAATCTGCAAAGTAAGAGCCGGATAGAAAAGGAATAGCACAATGATACCCGCCTTTTGGTGGTTGTTAGTGGGTAGGGATAAGGTCAACGCTGTAGGAGGTAATTTCCGTTACCAAACCATCAGCGAATTCATAAATGTCACAGGAAGCTACTTTAGTTGACTCCTGTTGCTGGTTTGTATAGGTAGCAACACTGTCAACTACAACCTCGTTATCGCCAACGATGACCTTGAACTTTATGAACGTAGTGGTGACCTGAGTTAAGTAGTTAGCAGACTGTTTACAAGCATCAATAACGCTTTCTTGACCTTCCAGGGTTTTCTCGCCAACTAAATTCCAGCGAATCGTACTCGCCAAAAAAGGAACTGCCTTTTCGAATTGATGGCGAGAAAAAGCTTTGGCAGTTTCTTGCATAAGTGCATTCATAATGTTGGTTTGGCTACAAAAGAGCAATTAAATTATTACGAGTATCCTTTACTCTTTGGCTAGCTCTACTTGAGCAGCCAATAACGCTCGTGTAAAACGAGTTGCTTCGCGCGAAACCAAGCTCCCCTTCTATTGCACTAAACTATGAGACTAAGCTGATTGGCAGCATTCAACTCATTCCCTTTGGCTTGTGTTTTTCTGTGATAACTAAGGTAAGAGCCTGCTACCAGCAACAGGCCAATAGTTATGGGAGCCCACTGGCTGGCGGGGTAGCCTGCCGCTACGTGGGAATACAGGGCTCCGGTCAAATCAAAAAAGAAACCGGCATACGCCCACTCTTTTACGCGGGGAAACCCAGGAACCAGAACGGCTACTGCTCCCAGCAGTTTGGCTACGCCCAAGAAGGGCAATAAGTAGGCTGGGTATCCTAAGTGCTTGAAGTACACCACCGCTTCGGGGGCACTGACAAGATCTGGTATCGCGGAAGCTGTCATTAAGGCAACCAGCAGGCTAGTGAAAGCCCAGTAGGTAATTTGTAGCTTTTTCATGGCTTGAGGGGTTAGAAATATGGATGGCCGAACAAACAAGCATCCCCACTACTGCTGACCAGTTCTTCAACTTAGCCCACCATAGTGCGGGAGTAGCATGCCAACAAATTTAGCATATCAGCCAACCAAATAACGGGGGCATTTGGGACTTGTTGAGGGGGTGATTACGACATATTCCGCTCCCCATTCTTTTGTTACGTCTTTCTCTTATCTGACACCCTAAAAGTGCATAGTTAGCTGCGTACGCCATTCAGACCTTTGCGTAGCCAGCAAAGCTTCTTGATAAACCCAGTTATTCCTGATTTCAACGGGAGTTGAAGATCTTGTTTCAGCGAATAGGCGAAAACCGAAGGGTCAAACCTTGAATTGCCGCAACTACAGGCCACAAGGCACAGGCTTACTAATGGGAATAGCTAAAGCCCGACCATCAGTAAGTAGCTAAATGCTAGTATTTGGTGGCGAGGGAAAGCAAGACTTCGTGTTGAAAACTCCGGTACGCTGCTTGACAAGACCTATGTTTGAAGAGCCTTGGCGGCGAGACTCTAACGCTTGTGTGAGGCACCCTTCACGAGCGCTGCTCAAGTGCTGCTAGCAAAGGCTCTAGCGTAACCAGTTTGTCGCCGGTTGCCTGCGAATGCCCCAGCGCCACCACCCCGCCAATAACAATCAGGGCCGGATAGGTGATGCCATGGCTTGCGACCAGCGTGGGCAACTGCCCTACCAGCCCGACGGCTAGTTTGCGTTGGGGCAAGGAAACGTGCTGCACAACAGCGGCAGGCGTGTTGCCCTGGCCCATTTCGCAGTAGGTGGCGGCAATTTCGGCGGCTTTGGTTAGCCCCATGTAAATCACCACGGTGGAATTGCTTTGCATGGCCAACCGCAAGTCGGCGGAAAGGGAGCCATCTTTCTTGGTGCCGGTCAGCATCCAGATGCCCTCACTAACCGCCCGGTGCGTGAGCGGAATGTCTTCGTAGCCGAGGGCCTGCATGCTAGAGATGCCGGGGATATAGTGCGTAGCAATGCCGTGGGCCCGCGCAAACAGCATTTCCTCGAAGCCGCGCCCAAAAACGAACGGGTCCCCACCTTTCAAGCGGATTACCCGGCCGCGGGCCAGCGCCTTCTCCAGGATCAACTCATGAATGGTTTCCTGCGGCGTGTACTCCCCGTACGGTTTTTTACCCACGTAAATGCATTCGCAGGCTGCGGGAGCCAAAGCCAGCAACTCCTGGTTGGCTAGGTTGTCGTAGAGAATAACGGCTGCGGTTTGCAGCACTTTGTAGGCTTTGAGCGTGAGTAATTCCGGGTCGCCGGGTCCCGCTCCTACTACATACAACTCCGGCATAATTTCCGCCATACCCGTTTGCAATAGAGTTATTTGTCTTGTTTTAGTTGCTCCGAAGCTTTCGCCACGGCAAGCAATTGGGCTACCGCTAAAGCCCCGACCGCCAGCAGCGCACCGATAGCCACGCGCCGCCAGCGCCGGGTTGCGGGCGCTTCGTAGCCAGGGCCGCCTGCCAGCCCGGCCGTAACGGCGTTCAGAGTGCGGACCTTCTCGGCGAAGTCACCGGCCAGTTGCTGGCGGATAGCGGGCATTTTTTGGAGCACGTGGTCCAGTTCCTCCGGCAACGCCTCTTCCAGCACTGCCCGCAGCCGCTTGGCCACCGTCGGCGACTGCCCGTTGGTGGACACGGCCACTTTCAAGGCTCCTTTCTGCACCACCGACGACAAGTAAAAGTCGCACAGCGGCGGGGTGTCGGCCACGTTGACCAGCAGGCGGCGGGTTCGGGCGGCTTCTTTGATGCGACGGTGCAAAGCCGGATCGTCGGTGGCAGCAAATACTACGTCCGCTTCCTCCAAGTAAGCTTCTTGATAAGGTCCTTCGCGCAGCTCAGGATGACAGTTATTATATAAAATGGCCGGT
>NZ_CAXTBM010000041.1:0-60299 GCF_964242765.1 uncultured Hymenobacter sp. | reverse complement strand
CTTCTAGCCAGTACCTAATTTTGAGCATTGATCGTGTGAATCGGTATCTACGCAAGAGGACTGCGTTATAGAAGCAGCCTTCTTGCGTATCTATAGTAATTGAATACCTACTCTTTGGCATTAGGGCCCACTACTATTTCTGTCATGGATGTAGGGCTTAAGTACTGCTGCGCTAGTGTTAATAGTTGCTGTGAATCAACACTATTGACTTCACTTATAAACTGAGAGTAGTGATCTGAAGGTAGATTCAAGAATATAATGGCCTTGTATTTGTCGCACTGCTCAAATACTGTACTCAGTTCATTGGCAAATTTGCCGATTACGTAGTTCTTTACTGTTTGGAGTTCCTTTTGAGGAATCAGTTCATTCTGTAGTTGCAGAAGTTCATAATGGATTTCACTTACGGCCGCGTAAGCATTATCTCCATTCACGTCGGTACCGATAGCAAGAGAACAAGCGTGTTCGCGAGGGCCTATACTTGCATAGATACCATAAGTGAAGCCTTTGTCTTCCCTAATGTTTTTCATTAAGCGAGAGCCAAAATATCCTCCTAATACTTTGATAAGTACTTGTAGTTTATGGGTGTCAGGGTGAGTTAGAGGGGGCCAAAGCCGGCCAATACGCAGCGAGGCTTGAAGACTATCAGCAACAGTTTTGTGTTCGTGAGAAACGGATTCGGAAAGCTGGAACCCCGTTAGACGAGTGGGGGAGGGATGGGAAGCCGTTGGTTGACCAAAATGGTGCTTAATGCTCTGCTCATCTACTTGACTTACATCACCACACAAGAATATTTCAGCTTCAGAAAATCGATAGGCCGTTTGGTAAAACGACTGTACAGCAGATTGAGTGATTGTAGAAAAAATAGATTCATCGAACACATTTCCATACGGGTAAGCAGGCCCATATAAGTTGCGCGAGAAAAGTTCGGCGGCCAGGTAGCTGTTCTTTTGGCGTTCAACTTGAATGTTCTGAATGGTTCTAGTTTTGAGTAACTCTAATTCCGTTGATGGAAAAGTAGCTTCTGTTAGAATATCCAGAACTAGTGGCAAAAGATTTTCAAGATGACGCGTGAGGCAATATAGGGTTAGGGTAGCCCGATCGAAGCCTTGCTCACAATCCAAGGAAGCGCCGTAGAAAGCAACTTCATCGGCAATCTGACGAGCAGTACGGGTACGGGTGCCTTCGAGGAGCATACGAGCTGTAAGCAGGGATAAACCAGAAACTGGCTCATACCATTTGCCTGCTCTAAACACTACCTGTAGGCGAACTACGGGCTGCGCGTTATTACGCAATACGTGCAGGCGGGCTCCATTCGAGAGCAAAAACACGTCAGCCGCGGGCAGCGTAATGCTGGCCAGCGGCTGAACGGGAGGAGCGACTTGGCGGTCCAGCATCAGAGAGTATTAGTTTGTAGGTGTCTCGGTACCGGTGCCGAACGCCTGTTCTGAATTGTTGAAGTTGAAGTGAAGCGAAACCCGAATAGTTTGCGCCAATGGATTGTTTTTGGAGTTAGGTACTAGGTAAGCTCCATCTACCCCGAATACCTGATACCGAACTCCTAAGCCGAAGCTCAAATAATTACGGTCGCCTTTCACTGGGTTTTCGTAGAAATAGCCTACACGCGCCATAAGTAGGTCGTTGTAGACATACTCAAGGCCAGTTGAAATATTTATTTCCCGTAGCTCTTCACGAAATCCACCTGGGGCATCACTAAAGGAACCGAATACTCCAGGAACAGGCCCTTTGGCGCGACGACGGTCGTTTTCAGCTTTAACACGAGCGTCTCTGGCAGCTATTAGAGCAGCAGTAGTAGGCTCAGGTCCTTCCTCGTAATAGGGAGAAGGAACTAAGAGCTTAGCAAAATCGGCAGTGAGGGTAATCTTGTTGTAAGCGTCTAACTCGCGAGTAATTGCAGTGCCTAGTTTGAGTGTAGTAGGTAGAAAGTCTGCTTGCTCTGGGTTGGTGTAGGTGATCTTGTTGCCAACATTAGTTATTGTAGCTCCAAGACCAAGATTATAGTCCGAAGGGCCAATAGATAAGTCTCTATTGTAGTAGATGCCTAAGTCAACTGCGGCGGCATTTCCAGGCTTTGAGTCAGCACCGACCTGCGTCAGGTTAGAGCGAATGTAGCGCGCAGCTACACCAACGCCCAAGTATTCGGATAGCTTCTGCCCGTAAGCTACTGTAAAAGCGTATTCCTTTGGATTACCAAAGCCTGTAGGGTTGTTACCGGTATCACGAAACTCGATTTCACCTAGGTCGAAATACATGAGTGAGGCCGAGATAGCAGCGCGCTCATTTAACTTGGTATAGCCTGATAAAAATGCCAAGCCCATGTCGTCGGTGATAGTGCCTAGCCAGGGGGTGTAAGAGGTAGAAACACTGTACTTGTTGGGCGCAAAGCCGAGCTTGCCTGCATTGTAATAAGCAGAGTTAGCGTCGGGTGAAATAGCTACCCCGGCTTCACCAAGAGCAGCCGAGCGCGAATCGGGGCTCACAGAAAGTATAGGAACGGCTGTGGTGATAGTGTTGGGAGAAGTCTGAGCAACTCCAAGTAACGGCAAACCTAATAATCCGGTGAAAAGCGCAGAGCGTACGGACAGCTTCGAAAAGGTCATAAAGACAATGAAAGATGATGTAGTAGGTAGTAGGCGAAGAAGCTTGTTGGATTAATTCAAAATGACTAGCTTCTCAAACTTGGAGGTAGTAGATTGATCTGTATTAGAACGCACACTTACTCGGTACACGTACACGCCACGGGCTAATTGGTCGTTGTATTCGTCGCGGCCGTTCCAAGAAAGCGTGTTGTCGTTTAAACTTGGTGGTACATGGGACCCACTACTTGGGATGGTGGCTCGGAGGGTGCGAACTAAACGCCCCGAGACAGTAAAGATCTGTACCTGTACCTCCAAGTCTTCGCCTTTGCGGTTGTGGTCGAAGTGAAAAGTGGTACGGCCTGCAAAAGGATTGGGATAATTCAGGACGTGAGAGAGAGCTAGCTTATCGGTTTGGGCCGCAATGAACTCGATGTCTTCGATAGAAGAGTTGTTGAACGTATCCCAAGCCTTAATATGCAGTGTATGGGGCCCAGTGCTTAATTCCTTGAATTGGTACTGGACGTTACCAGACTGAAAGCTGTCGACGTTGGCAGTGTAAAAATCATTGAGGACTGTAAGTCGGGCCGGGTCGTTGTCGAGAGTGGCGGTGATTTCGTGGCCAATGCCGGAACCCGCCGTATTGATACCACTTTCATCGAAAAGACGAGCAAGTAGCGTGGTAGTTGTAGCGGTAAGACCACCGTATACAAAGGACGTGTTGTCCATGTGCAGGGTGATTCTCGGCGGAATGGTGTCGCGGTTGGCTAACAGGGCAGCGCCTCCGATAGGTACGGACCGGTAGCCATGTGCGTCAACGAGGCGGACGGTATCTTTAGCGTAGAGGCTAACCTTTCCGAAACCTACGTTGTAGTTGATGTCGCGAGGAACTACGAATTGCAGGGAGAAGCGGCCCGCTTTTACTGTGGCCTGACCAGAGTAGATAATGTTCTCTTGGATCTGAATAGGTGCGGTTTGCTTGCCATTAGGATTGTTCGGACCGAACACGGTAAGCGTGCTAGAAGTAGGCTTTTCATAAACGACAACCTGCGCAGTACCCGAGAAATCGGTGTTGACAGCCGCTGAGGTAAGATTGCCATTGCGGACAGAACCTGACAATTGTACGGTTGATAGTGCCTTTAATGTGTCGGTTACGGTAGCGGTTAACGGCTGGCCGTTAATTGCATCTAACGTCATGGCCAAGTCAGGCCGGGCCAACTGAGTGCATGGGTCTCCTAACAACACATAGTTGCGGCCTAAAACATTAGTAGCAACTCCATTTTTAGCGTAGCGAACTGCTTCGCCAATACGTCTGACAGTACCATTGGGGGTTGAGAGAACTGAATCAAGGAATATTCCGGCCTGTGGATCACCTGCGAACACCACCCGGCTGGTAGTAAATAGACCAATGGCACCGCCATCAGTATCAGTAAGGGCTTGCTCTCCAGCCGAATCTTTAAGGGGATTATCATAATAGCTGAAATCGCAGGTGCCTGTTACTAAAAAAGTAAGCTTGCTCTTGTTGAGTAGGCGTAATACGGTACTGTGATTCAGAATCTGCTCTTGCGTTAGACCATCAGGTCCGCCGTGGCCGTTGTAGTTGATAATGAGAGAGCCCTGTTCGAATGACTCGTCTAAGGCTCGCTCGGCATCTGGTGACCTTTGTCCGGATGCTCCATTGATTTGCTGATACATATCCAAGTAAACCTTATGGATATTGAAAGCGGGTTGTTGGGTGAGAATGTCAGCTGTCAAAGGTTCAGCCTGTTCTATATGCAGGCCATCATCCTCATCATCGGTAACAAAAGTAATGCGATTACGCCAGTTGCTCATCGCAACTGATTTCAAATCATAATCGATGAGCTTCTGCACTACTCTGCTAGCCTGTGAGGAGGCCGACGAACCACTCGGAATACGCACGGGTAAACGCCCCACACTAATATCCATCAACTCGGTCTGACCACCATTTTCAGCCCATTCGCCTTCGTTGTCGTCCAGCAGCGCATAATAGTCATCGGAGCAAAAAGTTTGTGGGCCAATGCCGTCAGCAAGGTGGCCGAAAATCTGCGCGAATGATTCCCGCGATTCGTATGTGGGTACGAAGTTCTGGCCACTGATGCTAGGCTTCTTATAGTCGTACGAGGCGTCGCCGAAGAGCAGTAAGTATTGTTGCTTGTTGGGTGCGTTGCGCCGGTCATATACCATTTTCATCATGTCGCGAATGGCGCTGACGTCTTGCCCACCTGATCCGAATTCATTGTAGACCTGTGTAGTCGTTACGACTTCTACTTTTAGCTTGTCGTGAGTGCGGCGGTGGGCCGCTAGCCGTTCAGCCTCCTGCTGGAAGAGCGGATGGGTGACAACAACTAAATCAATAGTGGAATTGAGGCTAGCGTGCAGGTTTTGGTTGGCTACCCGGCCAAAAGAGGCAGGCTTGTCGAAAGCGCCGGTGGGCGTGAAGGCAATGAATTCGCGCAAAGAGTCGGTAGGAGCTACGAACGAGCCTGCGGCGCTTACTGGATACGATTTAGCCCGCCGCGGATTAGTAACATCCCATACAATAGAATTTGCACCATTAGCTATGTCGAATTGGCTGATGCGGCCCGTTTGCAAATTGCTAAAAGAGCGGAATTCCAGTGCGGAGCCACTCAATTGCAGCGGTTTCACGGCATTCACCACCAAATAATCTAGGTAACCAGTGTCGGATGCATCGGTGCCTGAATAAGTAAGCCCGATCCGTAGTGGGGCTGATAAAGAGGCAGCAGTTGCAGAATAAGTTCTAACATTTGCATTGGCAAACTCAGGGAACTGACGGACTATTGGACTATTAGACACGCCCACTAGAAGTTGAATACCAAGTTGGTTGTCGTTGAGCGCAAGCCGGAAGGATTGGGCATTCAGGGAGGTGCCTGCTAGGGAGGCCGTTACCTGCACTGGGGTTCCGGCTACCAAATTGGTGATCTGGCCAAACGAAAAGGTTTGGGAAGTGCCGTTTAGTAAACCCTCACCAAGCCATTGCCGGCCTGACTTAGCTAGGTTTACTAGTTCCTTTTCATAAACCTCGCGCTCTGCGTACTGCGAAATAGTGGGAGCGTTGGCAGCACCTACGGCCGGAGCCACCTGCACTCGGCGGCCGGCGCGCGGAGGAGCGGCCACCGTTACAAAATAGTAGGCCGTATCAGAGTAGATATTTCGGATATGGCGGAAGCGTTGGGTGTTCGGTTCCCGCTCCCAGGTGTGAGGGCCCCGGGCATAGAAAAGAAAGTATTCATTGTTCTCAAGCGTAGCATTGGTGTTGCCGGAGAAGTACACCGCATTTTCTACTAGGTCGTCGGGGCGTAGGGTGCTGATGGGTTGAGGCAGCAAGCCGGTGGCATTGCCGAAGATCTGAAGTCGGCTAGGGTCGACGCTGGCTAGGTCGTTGCCAAAGAGGGTACGCAGCACATCATAGTCTAGCTTGAAGATGCCGCTTTTCGGAACCCCTATCTTGTACCAGTTGCCAGTGGCAAGCACCGAATTGCTGGCATGTATGATTTGCTGGCCGCGGCGGCCGGTGGGGGTACCAGGAATGTAGCTGTACTCAGCCGAAATCAGCTTCTCATACTGACCACTCTGCGCACTGCGGCGCACGGCTGGTATTGTTACAATGCTGATGGTTTGACCTTGTTCTGTGCCTTCGGCTACGGCTAAGTTGGTGGCCAGGGGCTGCGAGGCAGCCTTTAACACGGCTATATCAGCAGCTGAAAAAGGCTCGTAAATAGCGTTGCGCAACTCTCCCTCGGCCACTGGCCCTGGCACGTTCAGGATGTAATAACTAAACAGTGAGCCTGGACGGTACTGAGCGCCCGAAAAAGAAGGCACTTTGTGCAGTTTATAGTCGGAACCTGGTACTTCATCGTGGCCTTGCCAGCGCAGTCGGATAGCGGCCGACCGACGGCCATCCTGGGCTTGTGCTGAGAACCCTAAAAGCAGGTAGCAACTAATTACCAGAAAAGTAAAGTAGCGCATAAGGGTATGTTCGATAAGCAGTTGTGATGTGGTAGTTAGCAATGGGCACTAAACAAGCTCGACCTAATGGCGGTTCACCGGTGGCTGTTTAGTTTAACTCGTTAGCTATTTAAATATTGTAATGAAGCCCACAAATATCAACCCACAGAAGGCCGCAGCATAGAGAGTAACACATAAAGCAGTACCACTAGGGGAATGGCGGTGGCGTGCAGGCCTAAGAGCAGACCAACCGCCAGCAGCAAGAACACGAACTGCACCCCGTTGTCTTGCCAGCGCAGGTTCTTGAATTTGAGCGCAAACAAAGGAATTTCAGCTACCAACAGTCCGGCTAGTAATACGGTGAGGCCTAGTAGCACCCAGGGGTTAAGGATAATACCACTGATATGAAAGGAGTCGTGGGCCAAAATGAGCGGGAGGGAAGCTACCACTAAAGTGCAGGCCGGAGTAGGCAAGCCAATGAATGAGGTGGTCTGGCGGGTGTCATTGTTGAACTTGGCGAGCCGCAGTGCTGAGAATATCGTGACGATAAAGCCGGCGTAAGGCAGCCAGGAAGGGGTGCCGGCGCCTGCCTGCCTCAACAAATCGTATAGGAAGGCTCCTGGTACTACACCAAAAGAAACCATATCGGCCAACGAGTCGAGGTCCTTGCCGATGGGCGAAGATGCGTGCAGAGCCCGAGCCAACAGACCGTCGGCAAAATCGAAGGCGGCGGCTAGGCCCACGAAGTAAGCCGCCGTTTCGAGGTGGCCAGCAAAGATTTGCGTTAGCGCCAAGCAGCCTGCAAATAGATTGAGGCAAGTAATGGCGTTTGGGATATGATTTTTCAAGGGGCTAAAAGTATGGGGCCTTGGAATGCTCGTTGCGTAAGTAGAGCACTATCATCTGGAGGTAATGACAGGGCACTAAAGCTTTACCTATCTTCTAATAATTGATACCCTCAAGTTAAAAATGGATTCGTTTGACGCTCGGTACCAATAGTGGTGGTTGGGCCATGACCGGGATAGACGGTCACGTCGTCGGGGAGAGTGAAGAGTTGGGTTTCAATGCTGCGGATAAGTGTGGCGTAGTCGCCACCAGGCAGATCGGTGCGACCGATGCTGTTTTTGAACAGCACGTCGCCACCGATAACGGTTGAGGTGGGAGCGTGGTAGAACACGACGTGGCCGGGAGCGTGGCCGGGAGCGAAGCGTACTTCCAAGGTGGTATCACCAAACTGAACTGGCTTATCAGGCGTCAGAAAACCAGTGGGCTCGGCTGGTGAGTAGGCGGGAAACCCGTAGCTGGACGCATAAGTGGACACCGCGCGCAAGGTGGCTGAGTCAGCCTCGTGAATCAGGAACGGTACTTTGTAAGTATCGACAACGAACTGATTGCCGAGCACATGGTCGATGTGGCAATGCGTGTTCAGCAGCAAGACAACGTTCAGGTTCTGTGCTTCCACAAAATGGCGGAGTGCCTGCTGCTCAGCGCGGTCATAACAGCCGGGGTCTACTATAGCGCACTGGCCGGTGGCGTCGTGGAGCAGGTACGTGTTTTCGGAGAAGGCATTGAAAGTGAACCCGGAAACGGTCATGAAGAATAGAAAAAAGCAGGGCAAGTTGGAACCGGGTGGTAAGTTACGAGTCTTATCAGTAGAACGGATTATCAAGCGCCGTTGAGTTGCGCGGCTACTAGCTTGAATTACTTGTAAACGCAGCTCTACTGTAAAACAATATAGCAGTTTGCTATACTTTTCGAGGGCCAGGCAAGCGGCACCGTATACCGTGGCAGTGCCGCTTGAAAGTAGCTTGAACTTCTGTGTTACGCTTGTGCTTATCTTACCTCAATGAAGGAATACGACTACCTAATTCTTGGCCATGGCATTGCGGGGGCCACGCTGGCCTGGGAGCTGCGTCGGCGAGGCCGTACTGTATTGGTGCTAGATGCCAATCAACCCAACTCAGCCTCGAAAGTAGCCGCAGGACTGATGAATCCGGTGGCTGGCAAACGGTTTGCGTTAGCTTGGCGGGCCGACGAACTGCTGACCACTGCCGGCGTCTTTTATCGGGAGTTGGAGCAGCATTTCGGGCAGCAGTTTTTCTATGAGCTGCCTATCTGGAAGCTGTTTTCGTCGGTGGCAGAGCAGAACACGATGGTGGCCCGTAGTGCCGACCAACCCTGGCAAGATTTCGTGGAAGATGCTGGTACGGCTCTGCCCCCAACGCCCGGAGTGCGCGCCGAATTTGGCGGCCTCCGCATTCGGCGGGGTGGCTATGTGCAACTGAACAAGTTGCTGGACGCTGTTAGCCGCGAGCAGCTAGCAAACGGCGGGCTACAATATGAAACTTTCAACTGGGAACAACTCGTTACCGGCCCAACCGGTATTACGTATGCAGGTCGCGTGCGCGCCCGACATTTTGTTTGTTGTGAAGGTGCCGCGGCTGTTGAAAATCCGTACTTTCAGTGGCTGCCTCTCACTCCTAACCAAGGTGAGGTGCTGGATGTAGAATGTCTGGGCCTTTCGCAGGAACAGGTACTCAACAAAGGGGCATACATGGTACCGCTCGGCACTGGGCAGTTCCGGGTAGGCGCCACCTACCGTTGGCCCCCATTTGCGGAAGGCACTACGCCCGAAGCGCTGGCGGAGCTAAGCGGGCGGCTGGCCGCTACCACCGATTTGCCCTTTACGGTGCGCGCACAAAGGGCAGGTGTACGGCCCGCCGTGCGTGACCGAAAACCGCTGTTGGGGCGGCATCCGGAAGTGCCAGAGTTGAGTATATTTAATGGCTTCGGCTCAAAGGGTGTGATGCTGGCTCCGCGGCTGGCCGCCTTGCTAGCCGACCACCTTGAAAATCCGGCCACCGAATTGTGGCCTGAAGTCAATATTAAGCGTTACCAAACGTTGTATCAGGCGGCTTCCCGGGCCGTTCAGTTTTCTTCTTGAAGCACAACGGCTCTACGCCTACCTGGAGTCGCCTCTTGTTTACCGCAGTCATTGGCTATGAAGCATTTATTCTTTTCGCGGTGGTTCCGAGGGTCGGGCCGCCAACCCGTGGTGGGAGCCGCACTTATACTACTCACGCTGCTAGCCAGTGGCCCCGTTTGGGGCCAGTCGGCGCAGGAGGAGTTTGGCCGGGTTCGGATCCAGTACAAGAATTTCGACTGGCAGCAGCTTAGCACCCAAAACTTCAACGTGTACTACTACGGTGGCGGAGATGTAAGCGCCCGCCGTGCCGCCGAATACGCCGAGAAGGAACTTCAGCGCATCACGGCATTAGTGGGATACTATCCTTATTCCAAAACCACTATTATGCTCTATAATTCCGTGGGTGACCTACGGCAGAGCAACATTGGTCTTGATGCCGACAAGTACCAAACCGGCGGCGAAACCGACCTGCTGCGCATGAGCAAGGTGCAGATTGCTTTTGCCGGTCAGCAAACCCAGTTCAAGCGCGACCTGAGCTTCCAGATTACGCGTGTGCTGCTCAACGACATGATGTACGGCGGCTCGCTGAAAGAAGTGATTCAAAGCACGTATCTGTTGCAGTTGCCCGATTGGTTTGTAAGCGGCGCTTCGGCATATGCAGCCGAAGGATGGAGCGTAGAAATGGACGACTACATGCGCGACATGACCCAAGAGTACGAGGGCAACCGCGCAGCGCCTTTCTTCTTGCGTAACCCGCAACTGGCCGGCCAAAGCCTCTGGAACTACATTGCCGAGCGCTACGGCTACACCACCATTCAGAACATTCTGAATCTAACGCGCATCACCCGGGACGTGGAAGTGGGAATTAGTTCTTCGCTGAACGTGCCGTATAAAGTGTTTCAAAAAGACTGGCTGGCGTATTATCGTCAACTGAACGCGCAGCCTCAGACGCCCTACACTGAGGCGGACAAGAAGCTTGCCATCACTCATAATAACCGCAAGAACGTTCTGTACTCGCAGGCGGTCATGAGCCCGAATGGGCAGCAACTGGCTTACGTGAGCAACGACCGGGGCCGCTATCGGGTGCTGGTGGTAAGGCGCGATGGGTCGGGCCGGCGCACGGTGCACCGGAGCGGCTACAAAACACCTGGTCAGCAAGTGGAAACCCGGTTGCCGGTGCTGGCTTGGCGCGGCAACAACCAAGTAGCCGTGGCCGAAATGGCGAAGGGCGAAATGAGCTTGCGTCTGCGGCCAGCCGATGGTGGCGCGGCAGGTTTGTTATCCAGAATAGGGGAGGCTCTGCCGTTTATTGGCGAGAAAGGCTCTGCCATTTTTCAGCCGTTTCAGCAAGTGCTGGACTTAAGCTATTCCCCCGATGGCAAAGCATTAGTATTTAGTGGCGTGCAAAATGGACAAGGCGACTTATACGTGCTGCGAGCCGGGAGCCGCCGTCCGGAAAAGCTAACCAACGACGTATTCGACGATGTGCAGCCGGTTTTCATGCCCGACGGCAGTGGCATTGTGTTCAGCTCCAACCGCTGGCTCGATTCGGCCGGTACGGCGCGGGGCAGTTTTGGCGCCGTAGTGAACAACTACGATCTATTTATGTACCACCTCGACGGCCGCACCCAGCCTGTCGAGCAGTTGGTCAGCACGATATCCAACGAAAGCCGGCCGCGGGCTATATCCAACACTGAAATCGTGTACCTGGGAGAAGAAAGTGGTATTCGGAGCCTCTACCGCTATTCGTTGACTACCCGCCAGCGCACGGCTGTGAGCAGCTTCCGGGCCAACCTGAAAGACTTCGACTACAACGCCACTTCCGGTACCCTGGGATTTATTGCATCCAGCCGGGCCCGCGACTTTGTGTATCTGTACCCCAAGTATGCGCTACCAGAAAACTTGACGCTCTCGAAAACGGCCCGCCAAGAAACGTTGGAGGACCGGTCGAAGCCTGCCGCATCGGCGGCTCCGGTGTCGGTGCCAGCCCCTGAGCCGACTGTACCAGCGCCTAATTCGGGGCAGCTTGCTCCAGATTCAAGCCAGTCTACGCAGCAACCAGCCGCCAACCCAGCCAGCACGGCTAGCAAGCCCATCAATACCAGCGACTATCAGTTTGACGAAGACTTGCCAACCGACCGCACCAACACGCGCCGGTCGGCACGTACGGTGGCGGCCGCAGCAGCTCAGTCCGCACCAATTCCCGACGCTAGCGCCTTGGCTCCCCAAGGTCCATACCGCTACGATACACGCTTCAGCATCGACAATGTTGTGTCGTCGTTGGCAGTCGACCCGCTCCTGGGCTTTGGCCTTATAGGGCAGGCCAATATGTCGGACTTGTTTGAAAATCATCGGCTTAGGGCGGGTATCTTCGTCTTGACTGATCTGCGTACCAGTAAGGTATTTGCCGAGTACACCAACCTGGAGCACCGCTACGATTGGAGCATCCGCTACGACAAGCAGGCATACTTCTTCGACAACATCAGGGGCTTTCCGGGCCGGGTGCGTTATGGCCGCCACGAGATTTCGCCTACTGTTGCCTATCCACTCACGCACAGCCTGAGCGTACGGGTCGGGCCACGCTTCGTCAACGTGTCGAGAAACGTATATGAAGTACTGACCGAGGAGCAGGACAGAAACCGTAACTACCTTGGGTACAATGGGGAACTCGTGTTCGACAATTCGGTCACGACGGGCGTGAACATGCTCGAAGGCACCCGGATGAAGATGGGCTACTTGCAACTGAACGCGCTGAACTCCACACAAGACTTCGGTAAGATCTACATCGATCTGCGTCACTATCAGAAACTGCATCGGCAGATTGTGTGGGCCAACCGTGCCAGCTACGGCCAGTACCTTGGTAATTCGCCACAGACTTTCCGCCTTGGTGGCATGGACAACTGGCTCAACAATGACTTTGAAGGTGACCGAGTGCTGAATACTCAGCCCGACCCAGCCGAAATATTCTACCAGCAGTTCGCCACCAATCTGCGGGGCTTCGACTACAGCAAACGAACCGGACCACGCTATTTGCTTTTCAACTCCGAACTGCGGGTGCCCATCATTCAGTACCTCTCGCGCAATCCTATTTACTCGGGCTTCTTCCGCAATCTGCAACTCACCGCTTTCACCGATGCGGGCACTGCTTACTCGGGCAATAACCCGTTCAACGAAAACAACTCGTATAACACGCAACTAGTGGTGCCTCCGGGCAACCCTTTCTCTGCCACGGTCACCAACTTCCGCAACCCCTTTCTGATTGGTTATGGTTTCGGTATTCGGTCCACGTTGTTGGGCTTTTATGGCAAGGCAGACATTGCCTGGGGTCAGGAAGACTACGAGCAGAAAGGACCAAAATTCTACCTCACGCTCGGTTACGACTTCTAAACGTTAACCCGCTGAAGGCATCGTTGCACAGCAACAAAAACCACTCAGGCAGTCTGAGTGGTTTTTTTATGTGGTTTTCGGGTTTTTTACAACCTTGTTCACTTGTATATAAGGCGTAATGGTTGGTTAGTTCTTCGGCCTAACTACTGGTTGACAGCCGCGTTTATCAGCAACTAAAAGGGTAGAGGGGCTTAATGGCAGCAACCTCTGTTAATCCGGGAGTTGGGTTGTATCTTTGCGGTCCTGTTCACCAGCCGTCTTGCCGTGTTGCTCGTTCGTGAGATTTGGTACTTGATGCTCAAAGACTTCCGCTTGGAATGGCGGCAGCGTGCGGCGCTAAACGGCATGCTGCTTTACGTGGGCAGCACAGTGTTTGTGTGTTTCCTGAGCTTCTCGCTTAAGGGTGGCTTACCACCCGCGCCCGCCTGGAATGCGCTGTTCTGGATAATCTTGCTTTTCTCGGCGGTAAATGCTGTGGCCAAAGGCTTTTTGCAGGAAAGCCGGGGCCGGATGCTCTACTACTATACGCTGGTACCGCCGCAAGCCGTGATTCTGGCCAAAATAGCCTACAACGCGCTGCTGTTGCTTGGCTTAGCGCTGGTCGGCCTGGCGCTGTATATGCTGGTGCTCGGCAATCCGGTGCAGGATACCACGCTTTTTGTGGGCAATGTGGCACTGGGGGCCCTCGGTTTTGCTTCTACCCTCACGCTCGTATCGGGTATTGCGGCCAAGGCCACCAACAGCAACACCTTGATGGTAGTGCTCGGCTTTCCGCTGATGATTCCAATGCTGTTGCTGCTTATCAAAGTTTCCAAGAATGCGCTGGATGGCCTCGAATTTGAAGCCAGCCAGAGTGCGCTGTTAACCTTGGTAGCCCTGAACCTGATTGTGGGGGCCGTGTCGTATTTGCTGTTTCCTTTCTTGTGGCGTAGCTGATGAAACAACACCAGATAAGCCGAAAATAAGCTGCCTAATTTCAATAAATCAGCACAAACCCGCGGGATACATTGTTCTCTTTACACACCACAAGAAACCGAGCTAGGTGCCTTTTTAGCTAGCTTATCTTCTTCCTTCTAAGCTCTACTCTTTGGATATGAAAAACTGGTGGAAAGGTCTGGCGGTGGTGCTGTTGCTCTACACCGCGGCGGCAGGTTTTCTGATGCCGGTGCCGCGGCTGGCTATCCTCAACGAGACTATTCGCAACCTGTACTTCCACGTTCCGATGTGGTTCGGCATGACCTTCATTCTGATAGCGTCGGTCTACTACTCGATCCGCTATTTGCGCACGCCAACACCGCAGCTGGATATTTTGTCGCACGAAGCCGCTAAAACCGGCATTTTGATGGGCTGCGTGGGGCTGGCTACGGGTAGCATCTGGGCCAAGTACACCTGGGGCACCTGGTGGACCAACGACCCCAAGCTCAACGGTGCCGCTATTGCCATGCTCATCTATGGCGCGTATCTGGTGCTTCGCTCGTCTTTTACTGACGAGCAACAGCGGGCCCGGATTTCAGCCATCTACAACATCTTCGCTTTTGCTACGGCCATGCCGTTGTTTTACATTCTGCCTCGCCTCACCGACTCGTTGCACCCAGGCGCGGGCGGCAACCCCGCCTTCGCTAAGTACGACCTCGACGACAATATGCGGTTGGTATTCTACCCGGCTGTTATTGGCTGGACGCTGCTGGCTTTCTGGCTGGCACAGGTAGCGAGTCGGATTGCAGTACTTAAACTTAAGGTATATGAAAAACAGCTTGCTTAACGGGGCGCTTGGAATTATGAGCAGCCCCCGGCGGTTGGCGTTGCTGCTCTTGACTTGGCTGCTGCCAGTGCTACAAGTTGCTGCCCAAACTGCCACCGATACGCCCGAAATGGCAGATGCCATGCGCGGAAGTGGTAAAATCTACGTGGTAGTGGCCGTCGTGACGGTGGTGCTGGCTGGCTTGCTGGCGTTGCTAGTTTCGCTCGACCGAAAAGTAAGCCGGCTAGAGCGAGAATTAAAGGAATAACTGAGTGCCAGAGGGATACGGAAGATTTTGAACATTTCCGTTTTATTCTTCTGGCGCTAAAGTATATTCATAGGGACTTTTCTGCTGTTTTATTTGTTACAACATACCCGGCTCGGGCTGAGCTGTTCGGTTCTTCACAAAACATGAAAAAAGCACACATTCTGGCCATTGCCATCATTGCTGTAGCCATTGGCATCATCATGAGCGCCGCCGGCGACGCCAGCGTTTATGTGTCCTTCCAGGAAGCTCGTGAACGGGCCACCGAAGGCAACCTCACCAAGGTGCACGTAGTGGGCCGCTTGCCGCGCGACAACCAGAAGAACATTGTCGGGTTAGAGTACAACCCAGTTCTCGACCCTAACTATTTCGCTTTTACGCTGGTCGATACTAATCGGGTTGCCCAGCGCTGCATCTATTTCAATCCCAAGCCTCAGGATTTCGATAAGTCGGAGCAGGTGGTAATTACGGGCGCCATGCGCAACGATATCTTCGTGGCCGACAAGATTCTGCTGAAGTGCCCTTCCAAGTACGTGGAGAAGGATATCAAAGGCGCTACGGCAGCTATCAACTAACACCTAAGCATGAAGCACAAGCAACTGATATACGGGCCTACGGAAGCGCATTTGCGTTTTTGGCTGCGCGTATTTGTTGTTCAGCTGCTTGTCGTGCACACTTCCCTGCTTGCCACCGCGCAGGTTGCCAACGACAATATCGAGCACCGGCAGGTAGTACGGTTAGGCCAACCCATCAAGTCCAACACCACCAACTGCACTGTGCAGTGGACTGCTGTCGACGAGAAGCTAACTGGCAAGTGCATCGAGTACCACAACGACCAGTGGTTCGAGTTTACGCCACGGGTTTCGGGCCGCTATTACGTGAACATCGGCGGGCAGCAGTGCCGCGACACGCGCGGGGTGCAGTTGGTGGTACTGACGGGTAAGCCGGGCCAGTCGGAAACCTATGACATACTTTCCTGCACGTCGCTTGGCAGCCAAGACGATGTATTTGTGACCTTAGACGGGTTGCGCGCCGGACAGCCGTACCTGCTCGATGTAGACGGCTACCTCAAAGACTTCTGCGAGTTCAGCTTGGCAGTGAGCAGCAAGCCGCAAGGGCTACCAGCCACGGCAGCGCCACTGCTTTCAACGGTGACGCCTTCCAACAGTAGGCTGTTCACTCTGCACTGGAACCTCTCTGATAGCCTTGGTGCGGTTCAGCAGTTTCGGGTGTTGCGGCGAGAGGCGGGTCAGTTCCGGGCTACCTCGCAAGTCACCGTAGAAGTGAGCCGCACCACCTTAGGCGGCGCCGGCACCGACTACCACTGGACTGATACACTCACCACGCCTGGCCGTTACCTCTATCAAGTAATAGCCGAAACTGCCGACGGTGCCGCGCCGGTGTTGGTGCAGCAGCAATGGTACGCATTCAGCCAAATCATGCCGGACCCCGGCTACTTTTCCGGGGCCTCGGCGTTAGCGGCCCAGCGCGCCGCCAAAGTGCAGCAGAGCTGGGAGCGGCGCAGCCACCGGGCCCGCATGAAACGACTGGCTGGGTTAAAGCGGCGGCAACCTAAATCGTAAAACAAGTTCTGGTTGACCGGTTATATTCTGGCAGGTCAGCTTCTTCTCCTATAACGCATTCGATATGCTCAACACCTTCATTGGCGACGCCGGACACCTAAGTGTTATCGTGGCTTTCGTGGCGGCCACGGTGGCAGCGTATTCTTATTACATGGCGGCGCGCAACCAGCCGCTCGGACAATCTGATGCCAGCTGGCTCCGGATTGGTCGGGTTGCCTTCTTGGTGCACGGCGCGGCGGTAGTAGCGGTTATTGCGTGCCTGTTCGGTATCATCCACGGGCACCGCTACGAGTACTACTACGCTTGGAGCCACTCCAGCAACCACTTGCCGGTGTACTACATGATTTCCTGCTTCTGGGAAGGACAGGAGGGCAGCTTCCTGCTCTGGATATTCTGGCACGTAGTACTGGGGTTCATTATTATGCGCTTCAACAAGCTGTGGGAAGCCCCGGTGATGGCCGTGTTTGCGGGCGTGCAGCTGTTCCTAACGTCTATGATCTTGGGCGTCGTGGTTGGCAGCCTCAAGATTGGTTCTTCGCCCTTCATCTTGCTCCGCGACTTCCTGACTGACTTGCCAGTGTTCAAGGTCAACCCCGATTTTGTGCCAAAGGATGGTACGGGCCTGAACGCCTTGCTCCAGAATTACTGGATGGTAATTCACCCGCCCACGCTGTTCTTGGGCTTTGCCCTCACGCTGGTGCCGTTTGCCTTTGCCGTAGCGGCGCTCTGGAAAGGTGAGTTCACGAAGTGGGTGAAGCCCGCTTTGCGCTGGTCGTTGGTAGGTGGCTTGGTGCTGGGTGTCGGCGTGATGATGGGCGCCTACTGGGCCTACGAGACGCTGAACTTCGGCGGCTATTGGAACTGGGACCCAGTGGAAAACGCGGTATACATCCCGTGGCTGGTATTAGTGGCGGCCATTCACGGGCTGGTGCTTTGGAACCAGCGGCGCACCGCGTTGCGCACTTCTTTTGTGCTGGTAGTGGCTACTTTCCTGCTGATTCTCTACGCCACCTTCCTCACCCGCAGCGGCGTGCTGGGCAACGCCTCGGTACACTCCTTCACCGACTTAGGTTTGTCGGGGCAGTTGATGATATACTTGGGTGCTTTCGTGGTGTTGGCTATTGCTTTACTGGTGAAGCGCTGGAAGCAGATTCCAATTTCCGAGAAAGAGCTTACTACCTACAACCCCGAGCTTTGGGTGTTTGTGGGGGCTACGGTGCTGTGCTTGGGTGCCTTCCAAGTACTTGTTACCACGAGCATTCCGGTCTATAATGCCTTTTTGGGCTTCATCGGCATCAAATCCAACCTGGCTCTGCCGGCTGATCAGATTGCCCACTACACCAAGATTCAGCTGTGGATGGGCGTGGGTGTGGCGCTGCTCTCCGGCTTGGCTCAGGTGATGTGGTGGCAGCGCAACGACAAAACCACCATTGTCAACTCGCTCACCAACCCGGGTGCCCTGGCGCTGCTTGGTTCGGCGCTGGTCATCCTGCTGCTGCGCTACAACAAAATGACGATTTCGCCCACCTACATCGTGCTTCTAACAGCGGCGCTGTTCGGTGTGCTGGCCAACTTGGGCGTGGTGCTGAAGATGCTGCTGCGCGGCGTGCAGCTTTCGGGCGGTGGCGTGGCGCACTTGGGCATTGCCCTGATGCTGCTGGGCATCCTGGGCTCGGCGGGTTACTCCAACATCATTTCCCAGAACATGTCGGGCATGGTGTACTCCAAGGAGTTTGGCGAGGAAATGAACCGCGACAACGTGTTGCTGTGGCGCAACGATACCACCCCCATGGGTGAGTACGACGTGAGCTATACCGGCCAGTATTTCGACGTACCTGGCGTGCCCGAGTACGTGAACAAGGACTTGCTCTTCCGCCTCGAAGACGAGTATAAAGCGCTGGCCCGCAATGACATCAAGTTCGGCGGCAAGCAGTATTACAAAACCGGTGACACGGTGGATATTCTGCCGGAAAACACCTACTACCGGGTCGAGTACAAAAACCGGAAAAGCGGCGTGGTGTTCACCCTCTACCCCCGTGCTCAGGACAACGAAGAAATGGGCGGCTTGCTCGCCTCACCCGACATCAAGCGTTTCGCCTCTCACGACATTTATTCGCACGTTAGTGCTGTGGCGCCGATGAAGGAAAAGGAGTGGAGCGAGCTGAAAGAATACAAGCTAGCCGTTGGCGACACCATTTTCCTGAACGACTACTTTGCGGTGTTCCGCTCCGTCGAGCCCGCTCAACAAACCGCTGGCCTCGGCCTCGGCAAAGACGACTTAGCTATTCAGGCCGACGTTATTGTGTTTGGCGAGAAGCAGCGGCAGTACCATGTGCATCCCGTTTTCATCGTGCGCAACCGCCTCATTGGCCGCGTACCCGACGAAATCGAGGACCTGGGCCTGCGCCTGAGCCTAAACGAAGTTGATCCTACCGCCGGTAAATTCACCTTCGGCGTGAGCACTACGCAGAAAGACTACATCATTCTGAAGGCCATCGAGAAGCCTTTCATCAACTTGCTTTGGAGCGGCACTCTGATGATGGCTGTCGGCTTTGGTCTGGCTTTACGGAACAAGAAAACCAAGCGCCAACCTGCCGTGGCGGTACCGCCTGCTGCTCGTCCGGCCACTAAGTCTCGTCCCGCACAGCGAGTGGCATAAGCGAGTGGTGCAACTTATGCAGTAAGTGTTTTCACTTGAGTGCTTCATAAGCTAAAGCTTCCTACAAGTCTTTGGTTGGTAAAAGCTCCTGCGCAACGTAGGTGATGGATCAGGTTTCGCTACTTGCAATGAAATACACTAAAAAAGGGCAGCCAAACGGCTGCCCTTTTTTGGTTGCTCTCGGCTTTAGCCTTACTTAGTAAGCACAAGCTGACGAGTAATAAACTCGTTTCCGGTCTGCACTTTAAGCAAGTACAGGCCACTAGCTAAGCTGGAGACGTTGAGTTCGTTGGTGAAGTTGTCTTTGAGACTAGCCGTATGCACCACTTGGCCAAGTTGGTTGATAACCGTTGCGTGGAGCAGCCCTTTGGCGTTGGCGCCTTGCACCGCCAGCTTCACCAGGCCAGTCGTCGGGTTAGGATACATAGCTACCGCCCGGTTCAGTGCTGCCGACGTGCCTTGTACAATGGAAAGTTGTGCGTCTAAGACAAATACGCCCAGATTGTTAGTGGCTGCGTCTGCGAGGGCAGTGCCGCCAGTAGCCGAGAAAGGCGCTACAGTGAAGAACGTTGCCGGACGCGTAGGAACCTCGTCAATAGTAGCCATTGGGAAATAAGCAGTTGATGCCGCCGTCTGCACAAGGCCTACGTAGAAATCACCGACCGCCACCGAAACTGGGGTAGTGAGGGCAAAGGATTTTAATTGATCGATGTCGGCGGCCTGTACTACGTAATCGGCAGAACGGCCAAGCAGCCCCCCGGTTGAGTTAACCACCACGGCATACACGGTCTTGCCCACTGTTTCATCATCGCCCAAGCCAGCGGCTACTGCCGTAACAGTACGAGCTACGGGGGTAGTGAACTTCGCTACGAAGGCTGCCGTGGTATTGGCCCCAAACCCAACGCTGTTGGTGAACGGCCGGTTGTTGGCGTAGCTGTAGGTGTTGGTTGTCACAACTTGCGCGTACGTCTGCGTGTTGTTGGAAGCCAGGCCATCAGCCGGTACCGCCACGGTAATGGTATTGTTGCCAACGACCGTGGGCGTAAAAGCAGCAAAAGAAATGGTAGTAGAAGCGCCCGGCGCCAGCGTTGGTACAATGGTGCCGTTGGTGAAAGTGTTGGCACCCGTCACGTTCACCGTGACGACGAGGTTGGTTACAGCCGCCGAGCCCGTGTTGCTCACCACAGTTTGTATCACCTGGGGAGTATTGACTGGCGCTTTGCCCAACGAGTAGATAACCTGAACGGCCGCATCGTTGGTTGGTACAGCGCTGGTTACGGCCTCTAGCATGTAGCGGGCATTGTTCGTGGTGTTGCTAGCTGGCGGGCCCGGCGCAGACACGCTAAACTGAAAGTAGGTATTGGGGCGGGCGGGTATTTCTGCCTGGTAGGCCATTGGAAACGCCTGCGTGCTGTTGGCCGGTACCACTTGGGCTAGTCCAGCCAAAAAGTCGCCGGCAGGCAGCAACGGATTAGTGGTCAGGCTGAAGGTGTGCAGCGTATTCAAGTCGGCAGCCGTCAGCACATAATCAGCCGAGCGGGCCAGAATATCCCCGGTTGTAAAGTCAGCTAGCGCACCAAACACCGTTTTGCCGACTAGGTTAGGGTCGTTGCCGATAGTGGCTTGTACTGCCGTTCCGAGCCGGGGCGTATTCAATGTGAACTTGGCCCCGAAGGCGCTGGTAAAAGTCGTAGCAGTGGGTGTAAAGCCATAACTACTGGTTTGCGGGATGCCCGGGTAGATGTAGGACGTCGTGGTAAGGTCCGTTGCCATGGCCAGCGTCTGCGTGTTGTTGAGGTTGTTGCCGTCACTCGGAACCGAAACCGTGAGCGTGTTGCTGCCCGCATTAGGCAACGCTACGTTGGCAAAGCTTACCACACTGGTGGCGCCGGGCGCCAAAGAAACCACAGTCTGGGCGGGAGCACTCACCGTATTAGCGCCACTCACGGCCAGGTTCACACCCACGTTGGAAAGAGCTGCCGTACCCGCATTGCGAATCACGGCCTGAAGCGTGGTAGGCTGACCAGCCGGCACCGTTAGTTTGCCATAGGCGTAAATCAACTGCACCGCCGCGTCGTTGGCAACAGGTAGCGTGAAGCTGTAGGTGCGGCCCGGATCTGGCAGAGCCGTCGTCCGAATGTTGTGGGCGTTGTTTACATAGTTGCCCGCTATGAAGGTGGTGCCCGACCAAGGGGTAGCCGAGGCCTTTACGCCCAAAATCAAGTCGGTGGCTGCCGTGCTTGCACCCTTAACCCCCACGGTTATAAACTTGGCGATATCGCCGGCAACTGGACCCGCCGTGGCGGGGCCATACACGAAATCAACCTGGTTGGTGGTTTCGTAGAGCTTCACCTGAAAGGAAATATTGGCGTATTGCACGCCAAAAGTACCGCGGGCTTTGTCGCTCACGTTTTTCCACTGAACGGTGCATATTCGGTTAGGGGCCGTGCCGGTCGTTGCCACGCGGTACTCGGTAGCTCCCCCCGAACCGGCCAGCAGATCTTGGTTGAAGGGGAGCAGTAAGTTGGTATCCGGGCCAGTTACCGGGCCGTTCAGCAGCGACTGAGCGCCATCGGTGTAGTAGGGAGCTACCGGAGCTGTGGTTCCCAGCTTCAGGTAGCCGTTGGTGTTAAGGACAAAGTCGGTAAACGCGGTGCCATTGTAGGTGAACGTAAAACCGATGGGTGTTGCCGCCGAGTTAGCATCGTCCGTGTTTGGGGTTGCAATAGCCGTTCCGCCAGTACCGAGGTCGGTATACATGCCCGCCGCGTTAATCACATTGGCCGCACTATAAAACTGCGCATTTGCCACCGTAGTGCCTGCTGCTAGTAGCCCAGCCAGCGCCAACTTATGCCAAAAACCGGTGATTTTATTCACCCAAGGGTAGTTGTTTCTCATGAGAAAAGTGAAGAAGATGGAAAAGGAAGAGAGGCTTAGGAAAAGGTTGCTAAGCAGCGTCCTGCCGGAGCATAGCGTATGCTCTAATTTGCTGATTATTCTTGAGATTACCCAGGTGTCTTGCTACTCGAAATAGGCTCTTAACCACTATCATTAAGATGGCAATTAGCGCATAGAAAAGGGCAGCCACTCGGCTGCCCTTTTCTATGCTTCTATGCTGCAAACTACTTGGTTAGCATCAGCTGTCGGGTGGTGTAATCAGCGCCAGTCTGCACTTTGAGCAAATACAGGCCATTAGACAGGCTGGAGAGGTCGAGTTGGTTTTCTAAGTTGTCTTTCAAAGCCGAGGTGTACACCGTCTGGCCAAGTTGATTGATAACTGTAACATTCAACCGGCCCTTGGCATTAGCCCCGCGTATGTCGAGCTTCACGAGGCCGTTGGATGGGTTTGGAAACATGGCTACCGCCTTATTCAGCGCCTCCGATGTGCCTTGTGGAATGGCATTCGTGACGGCTTCAATAATAAAGAGGCCAATGTTGGCATTGGTTGCCGAAGTAGTAATGTCAACCGGTGCCCCCCCTGTTAGTGCAGTTACGTAAATGGCTCCGGCACGGGTAGGGGCCTCTGCCTGCGTGCCAACTGGAAAGTATGCCGTGGTAGCATTAGCTGTTTGGGCAATACCCACGTAAAATTCACCTGCCGCTAAGGCTACGGGAGTGTTGAGCGTAAACGACTTAAGAGTGCCAATGTCGGCAGTAGCTACTGTGTAGTTAGCAGAACGGCCTACGAGTGTGCCGGCAGCATCAAGTAGTACTGCATAAATGGTATTGCCTACGCTACGGGTGTCCTCGATACGGGCTGCAACCGACGTAGCTGTACGGGCGACGCTGGTATTGAATTTAACAGCCAGGACGCCTTCATTCGTCCCAAAGCCCGCACTACTGTTGCTGGTAGTCAGGGCAGGATTGTAATAAGCGAAAGTGGTGCCTTGTACTTGTTGACTGTACGTCTGCGTGTTGTTGGCAGCCGTACCATCCGTTGGCACCGCTACGGTAATGGTATTGGTTCCGGTTGCCGTTGGAGTGAAGGCGCCAAATGAAACCACAGTAGCGGCGCCAGGCGCCAGCGTAGGCACAATTACGCCGTTTGTAAAGGTGGTAGCCCCCGTCACGTTAAGCGTGACAGCAAGGTTGGTGAGGGCCGCCGAGCCGACATTGCGTATCACGGCCTGCACCACTTGCGGAGTGCTAGGCGGCGTTTTGCCTATGGCATAGATGTACTGCACGGCCGCGTCGCTGGCGGGCACCACCCGGAACCGATAGGTCCGACCAGCGTCCGGCAGAAAAGTGTTGCGGATGAAGTGAGCAGCTAGGCTAGCTTGCCCGCCCTGTACTACCACGTTAGTGAAAACAGTACCGCTCCAAGCCTGCTGGCTAGGCTTGGAGAGCAGGCTGAGTTCGTCTAAATCAGCTTGCGTAATGGTAGTGCCGCTGCTGAGCGCATTGCCCTTCAAGCCAATAAGAAACGGCTGGCCAAGTGGAGTGCTGGTTGTGGCAGTCCAGGCGCCATATACAAACTCAATGGTGTTAGTGCCTTCATACAGCTTGATTTGAAACTGCATAGTGGCAAGCTGAGCATCTACAGCCACCGAGCCATCAGGGTTGAGGCTAGCCTTGTCGCGTAGGTTCTTGAACTGGATGGTACATACTTGGCTACCAGGTGCCCCCGTCGTCACCACCCGAAATTCGGTGGGATTAGCCACCTGGTCGGCTGCCCCCTGCAAATCCACTCCCGAAGCTGGTGCGATGATGTTGGCATCCGTAGAGTTCAGGAGCGCTTCCGTATCGTTGGTGGCGGTGGGCGCCACGGCGCCTAGTTTAATAAAGCCGTTGGTATTGAGAACGAATTGCGTGAAAGAAACTCCGTTGTAGGAAAAAGCAAAACCAACGTTCTGGGCGGCTGAGTTGGCATCATCCGTGTTAGCGGTGCTAATAACTGTGCCGGCAGTGCCCAAGTCGGTGTAAGTACCCGCAACGTTTTGTCCTTGGCTAGACACGTAAGGATTGGAAGATATCCGACCAGCTGTGCCCGATTGGGGACTTATTATCTTCTTATAGTGGCTAGTTGGTAGGTGGTCCTGCGCCTGGCTCGCTACTGTGCCGGCCGCCAACAAGACCGTTAGAGCCAGCTTCCGCCAAGGCGCGATGTGCAAATTTGTCATTGGGTAAAGGTTTGGGAAATGAAAATAAGGTTTGCGTGAAACAAGAGATATGCGGCCAAAGCAATATATAGCGCAGCATTTCCGGCCCCTCAAGTTGCTGTTTTATCTTGAGAATTTGCTAGGCTACCGTAATAATCTGCGGCTGCACCTGCGTTCTTTGCTTTCCCGCTTTCTTTGCTGCTTCTAGCTTCCTAATGACACCAACCCAGGCTTCTTCTTTGCGCGTTGCCTTGCTTGGGGCGGGGCGGGTAGCCAGCCAGCTCGGACTGGCCTTGCACCAAGCCGGCCACCAAGTGCCGTACGTCTGGAGTCGTACCACCGCTTCCGCGGCGGCACTGGCAGCTACACTGCCCCACACCCAGATCCTGCCCGACCTGAACCTGATGGCCCTGCCACCCGCCGATGTGTACCTGCTGGCCGTATCCGACGCGGCGGTGCCGGTTGTGCTAGCCCAAGCGCAGTTCCCAACGGGCGCCATCGTAGCGCATACGTCCGGGGCCGTGCCGCTTGCTGTCTTTGGCTCTTATCCAGGAGTGCAGGGCGGGGTGTTCTACCCGCTTCAAACCTTTAGCGTGGGCCGAACTTTGAATTGGCGCACCGTGCCGCTTTGTATCGAGGCCGTTACGCCTACCGCGGAAGCCACTTTACTTACGCTAGCGCATACGCTCAGCGCCAGTGTGCAGCGCGTCGATACCGCGCAGCGGCAAGCCATGCACCTAGCGGCCGTTTTCGCCTGCAACTTTCCCAACCACCTGCTGGGCATCAGTCATGCGCTATTGCAGGAGCAGCAATTGCCCTTGGCGCTATTGGGGCCTCTCATTCAAGAAACCGTGGAGAAAGCGCTTGCAAATCCCCCGTTTACGGTACAAACCGGCCCGGCGGCCCGCCAAGATGAGCCCACGTTGGCTCGCCACCGGGGGGCGCTAACCGCATATCCCGATTGGCTTGAGTTGTATAACCTGTTGAGTGACAGTATAAAAAGGCAGCAGGCGGAAGGCGGCTTAAACAACCAGGGCCAGCAAGAGCTTTGAATCGGGGGCAGGCATGCGTACCTTTGTCCCCTCGTTTTTGCCTCGTTTGAAGATCCCTTCGTGAAAGCTGTCAACATTACCTTCCAATTTCAAGACGGCCAGCCAGCCCAAACCCACGTTGCTGCCGAAGGCGAATCGGTTCTGGACGTCGCCCTCAACAATGATATTCAGCTTCAGCATAACTGCGGTGGCGTGTGCGGCTGTAGTACCTGCCATGTGTATGTGTTGCAGGGAGAAGACGAGCTGCCCGAAATCAGCGACAAAGAAGAAGACTTTATTGATCGTGCCGTGAATCCGCGCATCAATTCGCGGCTGGGCTGTCAGTGCGTGGTGCAGGCCACCACGCAGGATCTGGTTATTCTCATTCCCCCGCAGCATTTCCTGGGGCATTAATTTACAACGGTAAATAACGGAACTGTTAAGGGGTTGGCTAGCCCATAAGCTACGTGCCCGCCTAACCACTTAGTTGTTCAACCATTCAATAACTCAAGACATGGCCCACTTCGAGCCCCCGATTCATTGGAATGACCACGAAGACGTGGCCATAGCTCTCTACGAAAAGTTTGGTGACGATTTTTCGGAAGCAAAAATTTACCGCATCCGCTTCACGGAATTGCTCGACTGGGTGCTAAGCCTGCCCAACTTTGTTGGGACCAAGGAAGAAGCCAATGAAGGTCATTTAGAGCAGATTCAAGCCAAGTGGGTGTACGAGTGGCGCGACAACCAGAAATAGCCACAACTCTTGAAATCAAATAAACTGCCATCTAAGCAGCCCGCAGGACCTTTTAGCTGGTAGCATTGTAATTTCTAATCGGGATTATAGTGCTATCTGTCAGCTAAAAGGTCCTGCTTGCGTAACAGGAACGGCCTTCTCTTCTCTCCCTTACTCCGCTTATGCAGCCAGATTTATCTGTTATAAAGGTATTTATTTTCGATGTGGACGGAGTGCTAACCGATGGTAGGCTGCTGGCGCTTAACTCGGGCGAGCAAGCCCGCACCTTTCACATCCGCGACGGATTCGCCATTCGGCACGCCCTCAAGCAGGGCTACCGCATTGCCATTATCTCGGGGCGCGAGGAAGAAGGAGTGCGCAAGCGGCTGGAGTCGCTGGATGTGCGCGACATTTTCCTGGGCGTCGATGACAAGATGAAGATCTTCAACACCTACATCAACACCTACCGCCTCGACCCCGCCCACATTGCCTACATGGGCGACGACCTACCCGATGTGGAAGTGATGCGCCGGTGCGCTCTGGCCGCCTGCCCCGCCGATGCTGCCTCCGACGTGCTGGCAATTAGCAACTACATAGCCGAGAAACCCGGTGGCTATGGGGCCGTGCGCGAACTGCTGGAGACCGTTCTGAAGGCCCAGAAAACCTGGTAGCCATCCGCCTCCGCAACGGCGGTTTAGCGCCCTGACTAAGAGCAATAAAGCCTTTTCCGGGCCGGGTTGCGCTTTTCCTAATTACCTCTATCTTTACCCAATCATCTTATTCACCATTTTCTTTTAGTACATGAAAACAGGAACCGTAAAATTCTATAATGAGTCGAAGGGCTACGGCTTCATTACAGATGACGAGACGAAGGAAGACTTCTTCGTTCACGTGACGGGCCTTAACGGGGGCCAGATCCAACAAAACGACCGAGTGGAGTTTGATACGCAGGAAGGTCGCAAAGGCGTAAATGCCGTTAATGTGAAGCGCGTATAAGCTTCAACTTTCCTCCGCTTATTTTGCATTTCGGAAAGCCTCTCCAAAACTGGGGAGGCTTTCTTTCTACTATTTGCTATTTGTAGAGCCGCACGGGCACATTGTAAGTTAGTTAGGCGTTATCTTATTGTTGCCTGAGGCTTTTTTGAGTTTCTATTTCTCGCTTATTGCGTTGTGGCTATGCCGTCTGTTTTCTCGTTTTTCACTGCGGCAGTGGCTAGGCCAATCAAGGCAGACAGCAACCCAGACGGGACCAGTTCCCGCTTGCGGCCCATTGCCCGGCTGATCCGGCTTCCCAACCTGCTGATTATGCTGCTGTGTTTGGTGCTGGTGCGCGCGGGTTTGCTGCATCCCACTACGCCGGTTGCCACTCTGCTCGACTGGCGTTTTGTTCTGTTGGTGCTCTCCACGCTCTGCGTCGGGGCGGCAGGCTACATCATCAACGACTATTACGATGTTAAGATTGACGCCATCAACCGGCCGGGGCGGCTGGTGGTGGGGCGCGTAGTAAACCGCCGGCGGGCAATGCTGGCCCACCTGCTGCTCTCGGGGCTGGGCGTGGGGGTTGCCGGTGTGCTTTCGCCTTTGCTCGGCCTCGTGACGTTGGGGTCGGCGGCGCTGTTGTGGGGTTATTCCGTACGGTTTAAGCGAGTGGCGCTGGTGGGCAACCTGAGTGTTGCCATGCTCACGGGCGCGCTGGTGCTGCTTCCCGAACTGCAACTGCGCACCGGCAACGACAAGGTGTGGGTGTACGCGCTGGCGGCTTTTCTGCTTACCGTGGTGCGCGAGATAGTGAAGGATGTGGAAGACATGCGCGGCGACGCGCAGCATGATTGTCACACGCTACCCATTGTGTGGGGCGTGGCCCGTACCAAATGGGTAGTTGGGTTTTTCCTGGCATGCCTGATGGTGCTGGTAGCAGGAGCGGGTGTTGAGGCCTTGCGCAATGGTCCTCTGTTGTTGGGGCTCTGGCTGATAGTCCTGGTGCTGGGGCCGCTGCTGGCGTTGGCGCGTCTGCTTTGGCGGGCCGACCGGCGGCGGCATTTTGCCAAACTCAGTACCTGGTGCAAGGGTATTATGCTGGCCGGCGTTCTTTCTATGCTGTTGGTGGCCGTAGTTGGGTAAAACCGTAGCAGGTACTGTTGCGTTAGAACAACAATCGGGCTTGATGTGGGCTGGGTTGCTTGCAGAGATTGTTCTGTAAGAGCATGCTAGACGGTAAAGCTCATTCCTTATTCTTTCTTTCCTGAAGCCTTTTATGCGCTTTCTCTACCTGCCGCTAGCCTTGGCTCTATGCACCCTGGCGCGGCTCGGCGCTGCTCAAGTAACGCCCACCACCAACGGTTCTGCGCCAGCAGCCCCCCCGCCACCCGTCGGCCTCATCGACGACGGCCCCAAGAAGAAATCCATCTTCGCACCCAGCGACAAGCCTAGCTTTATTCCCGTGCCGATAGCCTTCTATCAGCAGGAAACCGGCTTTGCAGCAGGAGCCGCCATCTTACCAGTGTGGCGCTTTGGCACCGATACCACCGTGCGCAAGTCCAATGCGCGGCTGATTGCCTGGTACTCGCAGGAGAAGCAGAGCACCATTCAACTCACGCATACCATCTTCACGCCCGGCGAGAAGTTCTTCTTCTCCGGTGAGTTGAGCCGCTACGACCAGAAGCTGTTCTATTATGGCATCGGCAACGATAATTCCACGAATGCGGAATCGGAGCTGACGTACAAGCTGCTTATTTTCGACGAGAAAGCCCTGGCAAAAGTAGCTCCCAACTTATTTACGGGTTTGCGCTACCGCTTCACCAACACCACCGACATCCAGCCAGAAGGCAGTGCCGACAACGGTGCCACTAACTCATTTATAACGGATCCGCGCCTCGACGGCCGCGAGCGGAATGACACTCGGGTGTCAGGCTTGGGACCCGCGCTGCTCTACGACGGTCGCGACAATGTGCTGGCTACGTACCGCGGCGCGTTCGTGGATGCGCACGTACTGTTCAACGGCGGCGCCCTTGGTTCCGACTTCAAGTTTACGCGCTATCAGTTGGATGCACGGTATTTTCAGCCACTTACCACGTCCAACAACACCATTCTGGCACTGCAATACCTGACGCAGCTGCATACCGGCGACGTGCCGTTTCGGGAGCTAGGCGGCCTGGGAGCCAACCTTGGCGGCGCGCTTTACAACAGTGCCGGTCTGATGCGGGGCCTTTATGAAACCCGTTTCCGCGACCGTCAAATGATGACTTTTCAAGCCGAAATCCGGCAGAAACTCTTCTGGCGAATTGATGGCGTGGTGTTTGGAGCCGTGGGCCAGGTCGGCTACAAAGTAAATGAGTACACCTTCGACCAAACCCGGCTGGCGGGTGGTGGTGGCCTGCGTTTCCGTTTCAACCGCCGCGACCGGCTCAACATCCGCCTCGACTACGCTGGCGGCACCGATACCTCACCTAGTATCTATTTCGCTGTTGGGGAAGCCTTCTAAAGGGGGGGTCTATAGCCTAGGAAAGTAAGAGAAAACGGCCCTTCCGCGGATAGCGGAAGGGCCGTTTTTCCTTTTGGAAAGGTTGCGAGCAGCTTAAACGAGCAAGTGAATCCGCGGAAGCTGAACGTAGCGTATCTTCCGGACCCGACGTTGCCGCTGTGGCAACCAACTGCGGGTTAGAGGTCGTTTATGCGTCTAGGGTACCCGTTTATTGTGTTATTGATTTTCTTGAGTTTGCGGGTTGCTGGGCAAGCGCCACCTGATTCAATAAACCGCCCTGCTACTGTGTTGAAGCGGGAGAAAATCAGCTTTTTCCCTATTCCCATCGTCTTTTCGCAGCCTGAAACTGGCCTGGGATACGGCGCCGCCATCTTACCGGTCTGGCGCTTTGGCCTAGATACTACGGTGCGTAAGTCCAACGCCCGGCTACTTGCCTGGCGCACGCAGGAAAAGCAAAGCTTGGTGCAACTCACGCACAGCATCTTTACGCCGGGCGAACAGTACTTTGTCAGCGGCGAATTAAGCTATTACTACCGGTTCCCCATCAACTACTACGGCACCGGCCCCCGCACCTCCCGCGACGACAAGTCAGTTATTCAATACAAAGTCTTTATCGGGCAGCAGCGAGTGCTCCGGCGGCTGCGCCCCAACCTGTTTGCTGGTTTGCAAGGCCGCCTCACCGACCTACGCGACGTGCAAGTGAACCGCGACATCGAGCGCGACGGCGTGGTAGTAGCCCCTAGCCGCCTCTACGAGCGCGCCCTGCGGCAGCGCCAAGACACCCGCATAGCCGGCATTGGCCCGGTGCTGCTCTACGACCACCGCGACAACGTGCTAAGTGCCTACCAGGGTTCTTATGTGGAGCTAAGCGCCTTGTTCAACGGCGGCACCTTTGGCAGCGACTACAACTTCGGCCGCTACCTGCTCGATGCCCGCCGCTACGTATCGCTCGATACTAACCACAAAACTGTGTTGGCTGGTCAGGTAGTGGGGCAGTTTCAGGCCGGCCAAGTGCCGTTTCGGGAGCTAGCCAACTTGGGCGGGGATAAGCTACTGCGCGGCTACTACGAAGGTCGCTACCGCGACCGGCAGTCGGTGGTGGCGCAGGTGGAACTGCGGCGGCAGCTGTTTTGGCGCCTGAACGGCGTTTTGTTTGGCGGAGTAGGGCAGGTGGGAAACACCGTGGCTGATTTCGATGAAGGCGGCCTCAAATACACGGGTGGCGCGGGCCTACGCTTCAAGTTCAACCGCCGCGACCGGCTCAACATCCGTTTCGATTACGGCGTGGGCCGCGACGGTTCTACCGGCTTTTATTTCAGCTTCGGTGAAGCCTTCTAAAGAAAGAAATTTAGTGTCGGCCGCCTACTTTCAACCGAAAGCTCACGGTGCAGGTTGAGGCACTTAGAAGCGCACAGATATCCGCGCATGCCATCATGTTAACAACGCGGCTATGGTACTAAACCAAGCTGCGCTGTTGTGATTTCGCTACCTGAACAGGCGAAGTGCTAAACAAATTGTGAATGAGATGCTTGTATACACGAAGCTCGACGCTGAATTGCGAAGAGCTTTTTCCTGTATTCGCTTCACAATTCGAGTAGAACACGATTAATGGCTCTCCCTGCTCGGCCTCGTGCTGTTGCTGGTCAACAACCTCTGGTTGTTCAGCAAAAAGTACTGTGGCCCACCACACCACCTAATGCCCGCTTACGCTTCAGCGTCATTGTTCCAGCTAAAAATGAAGCGGAAAACTTACCCGCTACCTTGGCAGCTTTAGCAACGCAAACTGACCAGCACGGCCAACAACTTGATTTCGCCAGCTACGAAATTCTGGTGCTGGCCAATAATTGCCGTGATGAAACGGCTAACGTGGTCCGGGCCTTTGCTCAGCAGCATCCAATGCTGGCCTTATACGTGGCCGAAGTACAACTGCCGCTTAGCGAGGCGCACGTAGGCCAGGCTCGGCGCCTACTGATGGATGAGGCCTGCCGCCGCCTCGAATGCACCGCTGGCGCTACCGGTATCATTGCTAGCACCGATGCTGATACCCGCGTAGCGCCAACTTGGCTGGCTGCCACGCAAACAGAAGTGAAAGCTGGCGCCGACGCAGTTGGCGGCCGGATTTTCCCCGAACACACCGCTCGTAAAAGCTGCTTGGTGCGGCGCACGCACTTGCGCGATGCCACGTACCGGCTGCTTTGTGCCCACCTCGAAGCCTTAATTGACCCCGACCCCGCCGACCTGTGGCCCCGGCATCATCAGCATTATGGAGCTAGCCTCGCCATTACGGTGGCCGCCTACCGCCAAGTAGGCGGGCTGCCTGTGGTGCCTTTCTTGGAAGATGAGGCGCTGTGCCAGGCCCTACGCCGCTACGACCTTAATCTACGCCACAGCCCCGCCGTGCAAGTTGTTACGTCGGCTCGCTATGCAGGGCGGGTAGCCGTTGGTTTGTCGTGGCAATTACGCGAATGGGCCAAAATGATGCGCAAGCAGCAGGAGCCGCTGGTGGAAAGTGGCGCCGCTTTGGTCGCCGATTGGACAGTGCGCCGGAAGCTGCGTCAGCTTTGGCACCAAACTCGGCAGCAGCCTCGCCAACAGGCACTGCCTTCGTGCATCCGGCTGGCGGCCTTGCTGAGTGTGCCTGCCGGCCCGCTAACTCAGCAGATTACCAGCGCTTCAACCTTTGGGGTGCTGTGGGAATGGGTGCAAACACACCGGGCCGCTTGGCGCCGCGGCCACCTAACTACGCTGCCTGAAGCGTTGGCAGAGTTGCGGTATTTGATAGCCCAAGAGCAAGAGGCCAGCTTGCACGCAGACAGTCTACCAACATCAGCTCTAACCCGCTGGTCGTTAGTGCCGAGCCAGCAAGTCCAGCCGGTATTGCGTAGCCCGGTGGCCATGCAGATGCTGTAAGGGGCCGCCGGAGATAGTTTTATCGAGAAAGTGCTGATGCACTTCGTCGCCGGTGAGGGGATAGTCGTGTACGGGCGGCGTCCAGTGTACCAGCAGCAGGTGGCCGCCGGGACGCAGCGCCGTCAACAGTTGGTCGGCTACCTGCTCCAAATCCGGGGCGCTCCAATAGTAGCCCACCTCCGACAGCACAATTAAGTCGAAAGAAAGGTCCGTTGGAAATTCAGTTGGCAGCGTCATTTGTCGGAACTCCACTTGCGGCAACTGAGCACAACGCTGCCGGGCACGTTCCAGCGGGGCTTCGGCTACGTCAACCGCCAACAGATGCTGGCAGCGCGCCGCTATTAGCTGAGTTAGAACCCCTAACGAACAACCCACTTCAAAAGCGCTTTCATAGCTGGCCTTAGGTAAGGCCGCTACAGTATCGGCGTACTTAGCTTGCTCGTAAGGGCTAGTTTCGAAGCCCCACGGGTCAGTAGTAGCGCGGTACACCTCGTTGAAATACTCGGGAGGCAGTGTATGCGGTTGATTCGGGTTCATGAAACGCGTTTCGAGTGAGCGCACAAGCTGCGCGCTACGTGGCCAGTATTTTTTCTATTGAGGCAAGTTCTTCGGAGCTGAACTCAAGATTATGCAGGCAGTGCAGCGAGTCGGTGAGCTGCTCGGGCTTGCTGGCTCCGATGAGCACCGACGTAACCCGGTTGTCTTTTAGAATCCAGGATAGCGCCATTTGGGCCAAGCTTTGTTGCCGCGCCTGAGCCAACTCATTGAGTTGTTTGATTTGGTTGAGCCGCTCGGGCGTGAGTTGGGTTTCTGTCAGGAATCCTACGCCCTTGGCCACTCGCGAATCGGCTGGAATGCCGCCCAGGTATTTGTTGGTGAGCAGGCCCTGCGCCAACGGCGAGAACGGAATGCATCCTACCCCTTCCTTTTCCAACAAGTCGAGCAGGCCACCTTCCACCCAGCGCTCAAACATCGAGTACTTGGGCTGGTGAATCAGGCAGGGCGTACCAAGCTGCCGCAGCAACTTAATGGCCTCGGCCGCCTCGGTGGGCTGGTAATTGGAAAGACCCACGTACAAGGCTTTGCCCTGGCGCACAATCAGGTCGAGGGCGCTCATTGTTTCCTCCAGGGGCGTATCGGGGTCGGGGCGGTGATGGTAGAAAATATCCACGTACTCCAGGCCCATGCGCTTCAGGCTCTGGTCGAGGCTGGCTACCAGATATTTTTTCGAGCCCCACTCGCCGTAGGGACCTTCCCACATGTGGTAGCCGGCTTTGCTGGAAATAATTAGCTCGTCGCGGTAGCTGCTGAAATCTTCGTGCAGAATACGTCCGAAGTTGATTTCGGCGGAGCCAGGAGGCGGACCGTAGTTGTTGGCTAAATCGAAGTGCGTGACGCCACTATCGAATGCCCGCCGCAGAATAGCGCGCTGGTTGGCCAGCAGATCCACGTCGCCGAAGTTGTGCCATAGGCCCAGCGAAACGGCTGGTAGCTTCAGGCCACTTCGGCCGCTGCGCCGATACGGTATCTCTTGATAACGCGCAGGATTTGGTAGGTAGTGCATAAGGGGCTGGGGTTAGACAACGGCCGGCAACATAACAAGGCTTTTCTACATCACCTCCAGATACGCCTCGAACGGGTGCGCAAAGTGCGCCAGCATTTCCGAAGACAGCATGAAGCCCGTAGGATCATCGTCGATGATGCCCGGCGCTAGCTGTGAACGGTGCGCGGCAATGGCGCGTTGCTTCAGGCCCAACACCGAACCGATATCGAGCCGCCAACCTACGGCTTCGCCCGGTTGCGGTAAGTCAGTAGGAGCGGCTCGTTCCCAAGCCCACACCACGTATTCGAGCAGGCGCGGCGGCAGTGGTAAGCCGTCCATAGCGGCCCGCACCAATCCACTGGTGGCGCGGTGGTCGGGGTGCGGGTCGCGGCGCCAGGGGCAGAGCACGGTAGTCGGTTTAGTTGCCGCAAACAGCGTTCGTAGCTGTGCTGCTGCGTCCTGAAAGTATTCCTGCCCTTCGCTAGGCACTTGGCTATCAGGCAAACCCAAGCAGATAGGCGGTGCCTCAACTCCCAATTCAACTAGTGCCTGCCGCAACTCGGCCTCACGCAGGGCCTGGCGGGCAGCAGGCGGAAACTTCCGTGAATTCGGGTGCGACATGGTGCCGTCACTAATTAGCACCACATGAACCGACACAGCCGCCTGCCGAAGTAAAGCAATCAGGCCCCCGCAGCCCAACGATTCATCGTCGGGGTGGGGCGCAATAACCACCGTTGTCCCGAGCGTGGCGGCATATTCGGCGGGGCGCAGCGGGAGCGTGTAAAAATCGAAAGCGGAACTACTCATGCCAAAGCTGGAACGCTGGGGCTTTGCGGTCGAGGGCGAAGCGGCCGGCATCGGCCTGCGCTGCATCGGGGGCGGGCTGGCGCAAGTAGTGCGTCAGGTCGCGGTGCAGCCGCTCGAATGGCTCGGGTTTGAGTAAGCCACGGGCACCCACGCAGCGCTCGGCGAGTTGCAACACGCGCAGGCAAATATCTTCCACGGCCGTACGCATCATGTTGGCATAGGCTACGGTAGCCTCGGCACCGGTTTCGGCGGTGGGGCGGCTGGCATGGTCGGCGGCGCCGCGCAGCCAAAGGGTGCCGCTTTCAATCAGCAAGGCCATTTCGCCGAGGCGCTGGCGCTGGTAGGGGTCATCGGTTCGGCCTAGGGCCTGCAGGAAGCGGCGGGTTTCGTCGAATATGGCTTCGGCACCGCCAAGCTGCACGGCCGCAAACCGGATGGCCCCGCCGCTGAACCACGGTTGCCGGTAATAGTCGCCGGGCTCACCTAGCAGGTCGTCGTCACTTATTTCGAGACCAGTGAAGTCGGCCCGGCTGCTGGCGGTGCCCCGCATGCCCAGGGGACGCCAGAAGCTGGCATCGAGAATTGGTTTTTTGTTGACAGCCGGCAGCACCAGCAGTTGCCAGCCGCCATCAGGCAATGCCGCCGTCAGCAATGGGCAACTCAGGTAGCCAGCGCCGGAAGCAAAAGTTTTGCTGCCGTGTAGGCGGTAGCGCCCATTGGCAAGTGGCTCTAGCTTCACGCCATCCGCCGCTTCCGTGTTCCAGACTCCAAACCAACATCCGGCCTGCGCATCAGACGCCCAGCGCGCCACCTGCGTGCTGGTGCCGAGGCGTTGCAGGAGTTGCAAAGCGTTTACGTGGCCTTCGTAGAGCCGCCCCATCACCAAGTTGCCCCGGCCAATATGCTTGAGCGTGTGAAGTAGCGGCAATGTCTGTTCTGCTTCAGCTAAGTCGGCGCCACCCAAAACTGCTTGAAGTGGCGCCGTAAGCAGCCCCGCTTCGTGCATCCAGCTGAATTCCTGCTCCGGAAAGCCTCCTTCGAAGTCGGAGTGAATAGCCTGCGCAAGTAAACGCGGTGCCAGCTCGGCGGCGGCTACTTCCGGAGCAGAAAACAGCGGCGATACTGCCAAGTTACTAGCCGCTGTGGCTTGGCTCGGCAAAGTGAATACAGAAGACATAAGCAGAACAGTAGATAGCACTGATTGACAGTGCCAACAAAACCTTATAGATGGGGTTGCTGCTTTTCAACAGCTGAGGTTGGCGCTTGTTCAGCTTTGGCGGCATTTGCCGCTTGCTCCCAACAATTACACATGGGCACTTGGCATGGCCGTCCTGATGGAAGTACCTTCGTGGCGTCGTTCGTTTTTCCATCTAAAGCTTCCGCTATGTTGCAGCCCATTCGTTCCGCTCTGGTTTCCGTCTATTACAAAGACCGTTTAGAGCCGTTGGTGGCACTGCTCAAAGAGCATGGCGTAACGTTGTACTCCACGGGGGGCACGCAGCAGTTTCTGGAAGAGCAAGGAGTTGAAGTAACGGCCGTCGAGAGCCTAACGGGCTTCCCGGCCGTGTTCGGTGGCCGCGTCAAAACGCTGCACCCGAAAGTGTTCGGCGGCATCCTGCACCGGCGCCACGAACCCGCCGACTTGGCCGAAGCCGAGCAACACCAGATTCCGCCCATCGACCTGGTGATTGTGGACCTCTACCCGTTCGAGGAAACAGTGGCTTCCGGGGCGCCCGAAGCCGATATTATCGAGAAGATTGACATTGGCGGCATTTCCTTGCTGCGCGCCGCCGCCAAAAACTTCCGCGACGTGCTCGTCGTTAGCAGCCGCGACCAATACGAGGCCGTAACCGAATTGCTTGGCCAGAAGAACTGCGCCACCGACCTCGAAGACCGCCGCCAGTACGCCGCTGCCGCTTTCGCCGTTACCTCGCACTACGACACGGCTATCCATCAGTACATGGTGGGCGCTTCAGCATCAGGTTCTGCGACTACAACAGCCAGTGAGCAGCCTGCCACGCCGCTGCGCTACGGCGAGAATCCGCACCAGTCCGGTACTTTCCACGGCGACTTGGCTGCCCTCTTCGACCAACTGCATGGCAAGCAGCTCAGCTACAACAACCTGGTGGATGTCGACGCGGCCGTGTTGCTGATGCAAGAGTTCCAAGCCGACGGACCAGCGGCCTGCGCCATTCTCAAGCACACCAATGCCTGCGGCGTAGCCCAGGCGGCTACTCTCCATGAAGCCTACCTCAGCGCCCTGGCCTGCGACCCGGTTTCCGCTTTCGGGGGCGTTATCATTATAAATAAGCCGGTGGATGCCGCTACCGCCGAAGAATTGAACAAGCTCTTCTTCGAGGTGCTTATTGCCCCCGAGTTTGAAGCCGATTCCCTGCCGGTGCTGCAAAGCAAGAAAAACCGGATTCTGCTGCGCCAAAAGCCGGTGGGGTTTCCTGCCAAGCAGGTAAAGACTTTGCTCAACGGCGTAATCGAGCAGGATTTCGACCGGGCTACGGAAGGGGCTGCCGAGTTCCGGACCGTTACCGAGTCCGAGCCAACGGCAGAGGAAGTAGCGGCGCTGGAGTTTGCGCTCAAAGTTTGCAAGCACACCAAGAGCAATACTATTGTGCTGGCGCGGGCCGGGCAACTGCTGGCTTCGGGTGTGGGGCAAACCTCGCGCGTGGACGCGCTGCGTCAGGCCATCGACAAAGCCAAGTCGTTCGGTTTCGATTTGCAAGGGTCGGTTATGGCTTCCGACGCCTTCTTCCCCTTCCCCGACTGCGTGGAAATTGCCGGTGAAGCGGGCATCCGGGCGGTGGTGCAGCCCGGTGGTTCCATCAAAGACAAAGACTCGATTGATGCCTGCAACCGCCTCGGTATAGCCATGGTGTTGACCGGCGTGCGGCATTTCAAGCACTAAACAGCCGTCTGCGTTAACTAGAGGCACTTGGCTGTGTTTCCGCCGCACGCTTCATCTGCCCAAACTTGAATAGGTAGCGCAAATGCTTAGTGCAAAACTTTGCTGTGTGAATTAGCTGAGCAATTACTAATCCCGTTTTGTCGTTCAAAGTGGCGTTCAGCACTTGCGCTGGGGGGCAGCTACTTGCGCTTCCCCCAGCTTCCCCTGTAGCTTTTGCAAGCACGAGCGGTAAAGGTTTGTCGTTTAGGAAGCTCGCCTCAACAAGAAGACAAAATGCTTCATCATACTGTGCTCGGATAGGTCGGGCTTCCCTGAAACTTCCGTACTTTTGCCCCACTTTTTGTACAAGTGAATCTTCGCTTGTGCTCATTTTCTCGCCGTCAACCAATGGGTTTCTTTAACTTCCTTACCAGCGACATCGCCATCGACCTGGGTACGGCCAATACGCTTATCATTCACAACGACAAAATTGTGGTGGATGAGCCCAGCATCATCGCAAAAGATCGTACCACCAATAAAGTAATTGCCGTAGGTCGTCAGGCGCAGCAAATGCACGAAAAGACCCACGATAATATCAGAACCATTCGCCCCCTCAAAGACGGCGTAATTGCCGATTTCCACGCTGCCGAGGAAATGATTAAGGGCATGATCAAAATGATTGACACGCGGAACCGGCTGTTTCAGCCCTCGCACCGCATGGTCATTTGCATCCCGTCGGGCATTACAGAAGTAGAAAAACGCGCTGTGCGTGACTCCGCCGAGCACGCCGGCGCCAAAGAAGTTTGGATGATTCAGGAGCCAATGGCCGCCGCTATTGGTATCGGTATCGACGTCGAGCAGCCCATCGGCTCCATGATTATCGACATTGGGGGTGGCACCACCGAAATTGCAGTTATTGCCTTGTCGGGTATCGTCTGCGACCAGTCCATCAAAACGGCCGGCGACGTGTTCAATCAAGATATTCTCGACTATATGCGCCGGCAGCACAACCTGCTGATTGGCGAGCGGAGCGCCGAGCGCATCAAGATAGAAGTAGGGGCGGCCCTTACCGAGCTAGAGTTCACGCCCCCCGACTACGAAGTGCGGGGCCGTGACCTGATGACGGGCATTCCGAAAGTTATTAAAGTAACGTCGTCGGAAATTGCCATTGCCCTCGATAAGTCGGTGGCCAAGATTGAAGAAGCGGTGCTGAAAGCGTTGGAAATCAGCCCGCCCGAGTTGTCGGCCGATATCTACGAAAACGGCATTCATTTGACCGGCGGCGGGGCTTTGCTGCGCGGCTTGGACAAGCGCTTGGCCGTCAAAACCAAGCTGCCCATCCACATTGCCGAAGACCCGCTGCGCGCCGTGGTGCGTGGTACCGGCAAAGCCATCAAAGACATTCAGGCCTTTAGGGGCGTACTGCTTACTTAATTCGATGAAGCGTAAAGCGTGAGAAATGAAGAAGTGGCAACCGTCCAACCTCTTCATTTCTCACGCTTTACGCTTCATGCTTCATTGACATGAGGAATTTGTTCGCTTTCCTGTTTCGCTACCGAGGCTTGCTCGTGTTTGCGCTGCTGGAAATAGCGAGCTTGTACTTGCTGGTTCGCAATAGCACGTATCAGCGGGCAGCGTTCTTCAACTCGGCTAACACCTACGTGGGGCAAATTCTGGCTGCCCGCAACCGCATCTACGACTACTTTCAGCTGGAAAGCATCAACCAGCGGCTGGTGCAGGAAAATGCTACGCTGCGTCAGCAGCTTTACAGCAGCGACCTCAGCCACCGCCAATCCGATAGCTTGCCCGTGCCCCAAGACAGTGTGTCGCGGGTGCGGCTGGCTCGCCTCAGCCACCCCGATTCCCTGCTGCTGGGGTTGCGCACGCTGCCCACCCGCGACCCGGACTACCCACTTATTCCGGCCCGGGTTGTGAACAACACCATGCGCCGTGTGGATAACTACCTGACATTGAACGTGGGCAACCGCGACGGGGTCCGCACTGGCATGGGCGTGCTCTCGGCGGCGGGGGTAGTGGGCCGGGTGAAAGTGGTGAGCGAGCAATTTGCCACTGTTACGTCGTTGCTGCACTCCAAAACGTTTGTCTCCGCTAAAATCAAGCGCGACAACACCTTCGGCAGCATCAAGTGGCTCGGCGACGACCCCACCTACGCTTTGCTCGACAACATTCCGCGCCAAAACAAGCTGGTCCGCGGCGACACTATCGTTACTTCCGGCTACAATGCGGTGTTTCCGGAAGGAGTTCTAATCGGTACTATTGACTCGTTTTTGAAAGAGCCCGACAAGAATTTCTGGACCGTACGGGTGCGGCTGGCCGTGAATTTTTCGAATCTGGAGTACGTGTACGTGGTCAACCCACGCCTGAAAGCCGAGCGGGATACGCTGGAAGCACGCGCGGGCATCAAGCCAGTAGAGGCAGGGGAGGAGCGGCCATGAAGGGAGCAGGAGCTATACTGTTGCAATTGCTGCGCTTCGTCTTCTTTGCGGGGGTGCATATGTTGCTAGTGAGCCGGCTGGTACTTTTCGAGCTGGGCTGGTGCTTTTTCTATCTGGGGTTTCTGCTGTTTCTGCCCATTGGCACCTCCATCGTGTTGCAGCTAGTGCTCGGCTTTGGTATGGGCTTGCTGATGGACATTTTCTACGATACCGGTGGCGTGCACGCTGCCGCGGCCGTGTTGCTGTGTTACCTGCGCCCCTGGGTGTTGCGCCTGCTCACGCCCCGCGATGGCTACGAAGCCTCCGACTCGGTGAATGTGCACCAAATGGGCGGGCAGTGGTTTGTTGTGTACACCGTGCTACTCATAGGAGTACACCACCTGGCCTTTTTCCTGCTGGAACTCGGTAGTTTCCGGGCCTTTGGCCTTACGCTCGTGAAAGTAGTGGCGAGTACGCTCTTCACGGGCCTCACGCTGCTCATCGTCCAGCTGATTTTCTTCCCCACGCGCCGCCGCGGCCGCTAGTGGTGAGGTTATGAGTTGATGAATTGGGCGTTCGGGTTGCGCATAGCGCGCAGCAAAAATCCCAAACGTATGAATTCGCCACTTCGCCATTTCATCATTCCACAAAGGCACCACTTCACCCTTCCCCTTGTGTACCTTTGTGAATCCGGCCGGGTGGCCGCAAATGCTTTCTAATCAGAATATACGGCTTTGCAATACCTTGAAGGACGGCGGTATGTGGTGATGGCTATTTTTCTGGTGGTGGCTATCACCTTTGGCGCCCGTCTGTTTTACATCCAAGTACTCGATGGTAGCTATAAGCTGGCTGCCGACCGCAACACGCTCCAGCGCATTGTGCAGGTGCCGTATCGTGGCCTGATCTACGACCGCAACAATCAGCTGCTGGTCCAGAACACGCCGGTTTATGACCTGATGGTGATACCACGCGAGGTGAAGCAACTAGACACGTTGCGGTTTTGCGAGCTGCTGCAACTGCCACTAGAGGAAGTGCGCGAAGGCTTGAAAGCCGCCCGCAGCTACAGCCGCGTGAAGGCGTCGCCGCTAGTTCAGAACCTAAGTACGCCTGAGCTGGCTACCATTCAGGACAACCTGATTGACTTTCCCGGGTTCAGCATCAAGGCCCGTATGGCGCGCTCCTACCGCACCGAAAACATGGCCCACGCGCTGGGCTACGTGGGAGCCATTACGCCGGCTTTTCTGGAAAAAGAGAAATATGCCAAGTACCAGCCCGGCGACTTTCTTGGCATCAGCGGCATCGAGGCGTTTTATGAACCGCAACTCATGGGCCGGCGCGGGGTGCAGTACAAAATGGTGAACGTACGTGGCATCGAGAAAGGCGCTTTCCGAAACGGCGAGTTCGATACGTTGTCGGTGGCCGGGCAGGACCTGCACACCAGCATCGACATCGAGTTGCAGAAATACGGCGAGATGCTGATGAAGAACAAGCGTGGTTCCATTGTGGCCATCGACCCAAAAACGGGGGAGATTCTCGCCATGGTGTCGTCGCCGGGTTTCGAGCCGTCGGTGCTCACGGGCAAGGGCATGGGCAACCGCTACATGGCGCTGCTTCAGGACACGGCCAAGCCCTTGTTCAACCGCCCGCTGATGGCCACGTATCCGCCCGGCTCGGTCTTTAAAGTGGTGAACGAGCTGGTGGCGCTGCAAATGGGCGTGGTAACTCCCCAAACGGCTTTCGACTGCAACTGGAAGCTGGTGCGCTGCACTCACCGCCACGAATATCCGAGCAACGTGGGTATTGCCATCAAGCAAAGCTGCAACCCGTACTTTTTCCAGGTGATGCGCGCTGCCGTACTACGGGGCCGTTCGGCCAACCGCTTCGAAGATGCCCGCCTGGGACTGGGTGAGTGGCGGCGCAAGGTGATGGCCTTCGGGCTCGGCGACAAGCTGGGCGTCGATATTTCGCAAGAGAAAAAAGGCCTGATTCCGTCGCCGGAGTACTACGACAAGCGCCTGGGCTACCACCGCTGGAACTACCGCACCGTGTACTCGCTGAGCATCGGGCAGGGCGAGTTGGGCATTACGGGTCTGCAAATGGCCAACTTGATGGCTACTATTGCCAACCGGGGCTGGTATTATACTCCGCATTTCGTGCGCGGCATCGGCAACGGCGGACCACTGCCACAGTATAGCGTGCGCCATACCGTTGGGGTTGATGCGCAGCATTTCGAGGACATTATTCCGGGTATGCAAGCCGTAGTGGATGGCCGCGGCGGTACCGGCGAAAACGCTTCGCTGCTTGACGTGGGTATTTCGGTGGCCGGCAAAACCGGTACCGTTCAGAACCGGCACGGCGAAGACCATGCTACCTTTGCCGCCTTCGCCCCGGCCGAGGACCCCAAGATTGCTATTGCCGTCTTCATCGAAAATGCTGGTTTTGGGGGTTCTTCCGCCGCTCCCATGGCTTCCTTGATGATGGAGAAATATCTGCGCGGGAAAGTAGCGCCATGGCGCAAGCGCTGGGAGGTTTGGCTTCAGAACCCCGCCAACAGGTTCATTAGGCACCACTAGCTTCAATTAAAAATTGAGAATTAGGAATTAAAAATTGTGCGATTATGAAGCAGGACAATGTGGTGCTTATTAAGAGCTATGCGTTTGCTGTGCGAATAGTTAGGCTATATAAGTATTTGCGGGAGCAGGGAGAGGTGCCGCCGCTGGCTAGCCAAGTCCTGCGTAGCGGTACTTCCGTGGGAGCTAATGTAGAAGAAGCAGTAGGCGGATTTTCGCGGCGCGATTTTGTGTCAAAGTGCAGTGTTGCTTACAAAGAAGCCCGTGAAACACATTTCTGGTTGCGCCTGCTCCGAGATACCAATTGCCTGGAGTCGCGGCTGGCGGAGTCGTTACTAGAAGAGGCAGAAGAATTGAAAAACTGCTGGCGTCCATCATTCTATCAGCACGCCAAGCTGATGCTTCAGGCGCAGGGAAAGGGTAATTCTTCATTCTTAATTTTCAATTTTTAATTGAATACCCCCGCTAGATATTCGCGCAGCCTCGATTGGGTGACGGTGACCATCTATCTGCTGATGGTTGCCCTGGGCTGGCTCAGCGTGTACGCGGCTAGCTACTCGCCCGATGCGCCCGCCGACCCGCTGCGCAACCTTGGTTTCTCGGAGTTGATGGCCTTCAACTGGTTCAAGCAAATTCTGTGGATTGGTACCGCGCTGGCCCTTATTGTGGTGCTGGTCGTTATCGATTACAAGGCCTACGACACATTTGCCTTTGCCCTGTACGGGGGCATGATTGTACTGCTAATCGTTACGATGGTGGTAGCCCGGCCCATTGCTGGGTCGCGCTCCTGGCTGGAACTGGGGCCGGTGCGCTTACAGCCCGCCGAGTTTGCCAAGTTCACAACGGCTTTGGCGGTGTCGCGCTTCATGGCCAGCATCAACCTGCGCCAGCAAAACTTCCGCGACCAGTTGGTGCTGGCCGGGCTTACGCTGCTGCCGCCGTTGCTGATCCTGGCTTCCAACGAAACCGGCCAGGCCCTGGTGTTTGGCGCCTTTTTGCTGGCGTATTTCCGGGAGGGGATGTCGCCGCTGATTCTGCTGATTTTGGCGGCGGCGGGCATCATTCTTATTTTAGCGCTGCTGATTCCTAAGCTGTGGCTGGTAGGCCTGTTCACGCTGATTTTGGGGGTAGTACTTGGGCTCAACCGCAAAGCGCTACGCCACCATTTGCCGCTTTCCCTGAGCGTGTGGGCGGTGGTTGTTGGGATGGTGTTTGGGGTTGATTTCTTCTTCAACAACGTGCTCCAGGCGCACCAACGCAAGCGCATTGAGGTACTGATTAACCCCTCCGCCGACCCGCTAGGCGTAGGCTGGAACGTAACGCAATCCAAGATTGCCATTGGGTCGGGTGGGTTTGTGGGGAAGGGCTTCTTGCAGGGTACCCAAACCAAGTTCGACTTTGTGCCCGAACAAAGCACCGACTTTATTTTCTGTACTGTAGGGGAGGAGTGGGGCTGGTTGGGTTCTACCACCGTCATTGTCCTGTTTATGGCCCTGCTGTGGCGGGTGCTATACGTGGCGGAACGACAGAAATCGGTGTTTGGGCGCACCTACGGGTATTGTGTGGCTAGTATCTTCTTTTTTCACTTTGCCATCAATGTCGGCATGACCATTGGGCTGGCACCAGTGGTTGGTATTCCGCTGCCTTTCTTCAGCTACGGGGGGTCTTCCTTGTGGTCATTTACGACGCTTCTGTTTATTTTGCTCGGTATTGATGCCTACCGTAAGCAGGATTTAGAACGGTAGGTGCCCGTAGCTTTCAAGCTGCTTTCCCTTCTACTTTGCGCCGCTATCCTTGCTACTTGCTTCCTCTGCCGTTGCCGCGCCTTTAGGTACTAGTCATTCCAAGCGTGCGGAATGGACAGTTGTTGGGTTATTGACGGGGCTGTGTTTGCTGCTGCCTACCCGCAACTCCACGCTTGATGCCTGGTACTATGCCGCCTGCGTCCGGCACGGCCACGAACTGTTTCAGCCACACCATTTGCTCTACAACGCCGTGGGTTGGCTGTGGCTACGCGTGTTGCCAACGGGAGTAGATGTGCTGGCGGCCCTCAAGGTTCTTAACGCACTGGCGTTTGGCGGCTGCCTGCTGGCACTGTGGGACTTGCTGCGCCGGCTAGGCGGCACTGCTGCGCCGGTTACGGGGTGGCTGCTGCTAGTAGGCAGTAGCTTCGGTATGCTCCGCTTCGCCACTGAAAACGAGACGTACATCCTGCCCCTGCTGCTTTCCCTGTTGGCCAGTCGGAGTTGGGCGCGAGCTATTGAGGAAGATAAAAATCGGCAGTGGCTGATGGCTGGTGCGTGGGCCGCTGCTGCCGCGCTGCTCCACCAAATTCATGCGTTTTGGTGGCTGGCGCTGCTGATAGGTGTGGTGGCTGCGGGTCCTGTTGGCCGCTGGCGAAAGGTAAGTTTATACGGGTTGCCTGCGCTACTTGTACCGCTAGCTTACGCCGCGGCTATGCCTAGCTGGAAGCTGCCTTTCACGCCCCTGGCTTTTTGGCGCTTTGTATTTCACGACTTGTACGCAGGGCATGCCGGGGCGCGGCCCTCGGGCCAGACGTTGCTGCTAACGATTATCAATTTGATTCGCACGTTTGGGCAAGTGCACGGCTCCACGCTGGCGCTGCTGAAGCGCTGGCCGGCGCTAGGTGGGTTGGCACTGCTGAGTGTGGGGCTGATGCTGCTGGCGGTCCGGAAACTGTGGCAAACTCGCCAAACAAGTGCGGCCACATTTCCAGGGAACGTTCCGAAAGGTTTGCCTGCTTCAACGGTAGCCCCCAAGCAACTGTTTTGGCGTACGCATTTGCTGGCTTTGGTTCTGCAGGTGGGGTGTGCGGTTTGGGCAGAAGGCAATGCCGAGTTTATGGTGATGATACCGGCCTTGCTGGCGCTATTGCTGGTGAGCTTGCCGGGGGTAAGCACCGCTTTGCCGTGGGCAGGTGCTTCGTTGCTGCTCTGGAACCTCACGTTCGGTTTGTTGCCAGCCCATGCGCTGCGCCTCACCAACACCGCGCCGCTGCTCGCCCGGATCCAACAAGAGCCCGCCGCGTGGTGGCTGCTAGCAGACCCTAATCTGGTTCTGAACCAGTTCCATTACAACACCGGGCAGGCTATTGGCCCCCTCAATGTACTGCCCGCACCTGCGCTCTTGGTGCAGCGGCCAGGGCAGTCGCCAGCACGTTTCCGGGCGTGGCTGGCCGCTCGCCGGGCAGCCGGGCAACCCGTGTACACCGACGCCCTCGGCGGCCCTAATTTATTCGACCGCGCCCGTCTCACCCAAGGAGGCGACGAAGCGCAACGGCAGTTGGTGGCTGGCTTTCACCTGGCCCGCATCGATTCTTTTCCAACGTCTTTCGGCCCTATCTATCTAACTGAAATCAGGTAAGTAAGCTATTGAAGAGATGGTTTAGAGTTCAATACATATTCTAGACCGTCCTGCTCTGCTGGGCGAAGCATCTTGCGTGCTGATGTTGTAGTGCTAACTGAGTCTACCACGCTAGCCAAATGCTTCGACCAGCGCAGCCGGGCAACCCAATGGTATTCTCTTGAGCTCCAAGCCTATACTTAGCGCTATGGCTTGCCTAACTGGTTGATGCCTAGCTGCTGGGTGAGCACAAGCGCAAAAGCCACCGCAAAAATTGGCGCTGCCAAGAAGCCCATGCGGCCTAAGTCGCCGGAAAGAAGCATGTGCACTACCACTACGGCTACAAATGCCCCACCTGGCCACCCTAAGTGCGTAACCCAGCTAGGCATCTGCCCCCGGCGCCAGCCTAGCAGCAACGCCAGCCAGAAAAAGCCGAACACGCTGAATAGTTCGCCTGCTCCTTTCACCGAAAGCAAACGGCGCAACGAATAACCCAGGTTTTCAAAATGACTAAGGGCATTCTGCACACTCTCAGCGGGTGGAGCGCCAATGCGGGTGTCAACCCAGTACCGAATGCCAAAGGCCAATGCCGCGCCCAGAAGCAACCACGCCAGCTGCACCGGCCACCGGAGCGCTCGGCGGCCAAACACCAGCAACCAGGGCACCAGAAACACAAACGACTCCTTGGCCAGCCACCCTAGCAGCAACGCCCACGCTAGCGCCGCCCCCGATCCACTACGGGCTGCATAAAAAGCCAGCGCAAACACCAGGATATACAGGCTATCAACGAGAGGCAGCCCGCTCGTGTACACGGCCCAGCGGCTGCACAGCACGGCGACTACGGCCAGTGCCGCCGCCGCGGCCGAAGCGCCATATAAGCAGCAGGTTTCGTACAGAATCAGCCCTGCCCCGGCCATGAGCAGCGTATTGAGTAGGTAGAAGGCAAGCCGGAGCGGCCAATCGGTGGTGGCGCGCTGGGGCCAGATGCGGGCATACACTTGTTCGAGCGGCCAGGCAATGGCAGCCGCAGCGGCCGGCACCAGCACCCGGTAGCGCCGCGTCACGTTCACATCCGCAAACTCGCCGCGGGCCATGCGCAGGTAGCTGCGCGTATCCTGGGAGTGCGAGAAATCATAGTGCACGTACATTGTGTAGGCCGGTCCGGCTAATACGCCCAGCGCCAACAGATATACCAGCGCCAACTCCCGCCACCGCGACTTACCTATTGTTTCGAACACCACCAGAAGCTTTAAAAGTGAGAACTCCGCCCTCGGCGGAAGGCCTACTATGAACATACTTGAAAACAAAGAACGTCATGCTGAGCTTGCCCCAGCATGACGTTCTTTAGTTTACCTCAGTGCTTTGCCTGGGGTTGGGGTCAGGCGAACTTTCGGTCTATCAGCTTCAGCAGCTTGTTTACGTGCTCGTCTTTGCGAGTCCAGTCGTACTTGCTAGCTAGCTGTTGGCTTACGTAGCGCCTGGCCGATTCGGCGTCGGGCAAAGTATCGAGGTGCTGAATAGCGGCGTGATATTCCATATTCTCCCCCCCAAACAGCTCGTTGATAAAGCTGAAGCGTTGATTGATAGAAATTGCCTCCCGCAAGGTTTCCACCTTCGGTGCCTGCTCGGCCAGTGTAGCCGCCGGGCGCTCGGGACGAAGAGTTTCACTTAGCGTTTGCCCAGTCGGCTGGTTCGCCTTCAACTTCTCGTAGAGCGGTACTACCGTCGATGGAGCCTCCGTTTTGGCCGCTACTTCCAATGCCGCAGCCGGTTCACCTTCGGGTGCCAAGGCGGGCTTTGCCGCGAGTTTTTCCGGTTCTGGCGTAGGCACAGCCGCCGTTCGGATTGGCTCGGGCGCTGGTGCCGCAACCAGGGGCGCCGTAGCAGCAGGCTCTGCGGGAGCCGCGGTTGTAGCCGGAACGACAGCAGTGGCGTGTAAGTCATCTTCCCGCAAGGGCAGCAACTCGTTAAACTCCGCTACCAGCACAGATAATGGGTGTTGCAACGGCTTGTTGGCTTCCTGGTGCAGGCCGAACTGCTTCAGCAGGTTTGCCCGTTCCAGCACACCCTCAGCCGACAGCGTATCAACAAAGCCCTGGTAGAGTGGCTTGTTGAGGTCGAGGTAGCGGAGGGCATCGCGCAACTGGGTTGTGGTAGTGGTGGGCTGACGGTCGAGCAGCTTGTCATCAAAGGTTTCGGCTGGGTCTTGGACCGCCGCCAGTGTATCGGCCACGGCGCGCGCAAGCAGCGGCTCGAAAGTCGGGCGGCTGAGCTTGATGCGGCGCGAAAGAACGTTCATGAATTGGGTGAGGGCCGTGCGCACATCATCTGCTTCAAAGTCGAAATAAGGGCTGCGTAGGCGCGCTACTTCCTGTTTCCACTGCGTGAGCAGTTGCTGCACCACAAACAGGTTCACTTGCCGGATAGCAGTGAAATTAAGCACCGCTGGCCCGTCGAGTGTAGCGGTGGGGCGGGCGCCGAAATGCTGGTCGCAGAGGTGGGCGGCTAGCTTGCGGCCATAATCTTCGCGTAGGGTCGTACTATATTTGTCGTTCATTGGAAAGCCAGATTCAGGCCTGAAAGTTAAGGAAAATGCCTACGCTCACCGTGCAAAACCTGCCCGCCACCGTGCCAGTACCCAGCGGTAGTACGCTGCTGGCAGCGCTACAAGCCGCCGGCTACGACTGGATGCATGCCTGCGGCGCCAAAGGCCGCTGCACCACCTGCCGCATTATTCTGGTGAGTGGCGCCGATGCCCTAACGCCCCCTACCGCGGCCGAGTTGCGCTACCGAGCCGCCAACCGCTTGCAGGAAAACGAGCGCCTCACCTGCCAAACTTACCTCCCCGAAGGCGTCGTGATTGGGCGCGTGCCGGAAGCCACCAAGTTGCCGCACATGCAGTATGTAGTTGCGTAACGGAGTGGCTGACTACCTGAGTTATAGCGTGCCGAAGGTGGGAAACCGAGGAAAAGTGGTGGTGGCTTCCGGCAGTAAAGTTGTAATTTGGGCTGTCAAGCTGAAGGCTTAGAGGCTCGAAAGACCCCTAAATACCTCGCTCAATTACTTTGTCACTCAGTTACGCCCAACGACGTTGTTTATTGAACCCCGCGGCGGCCATGGCCGCGACGTACCCCGCCGGGGCTGGATTGAAGTGGTGTGCGGCTCGATGTTCTCCGGTAAAACCGAAGAGCTAATTCGCCGGCTCAACCGCGCCAAAATAGCCCGGCAGCGGGTGGAAATCTTCAAGCCCGCCCTCGATACCCGCTACCACATCGAAAACGTGGTGTCGCACAACGCCAACAGTATCCGCTCGACGCCGGTGCCGCTGGCGCAGGAAATGCTGCTGCTCGCCAGCGGCTCCGACGTGGTGGGCATCGACGAAGCCCAGTTCTTCGATGAGAGCCTGGTGGAAGTGTGTGTGCAGCTAGCCAACCGGGGCACCCGCGTCATTGTGGCCGGCCTCGACATGGATTTCCAGGGTCGTCCTTTCGGTCCCATACCGGCCCTGATGGCCGTTGCCGAATTCGTAACCAAAGTGCACGCGGTCTGCGTGTGTTGCGGCGAAATAGCTTCCTACTCGTTTCGGGTGGCGGCTTCCGAAGACAAGATACTGCTCGGCGAAACGGATGCGTATGAAGCCCGCTGCCGGCCCTGCTTTTTGAGCGGCATGCAGCAGAAATCGGGAATTGAAGCCACGGGACAGCGCAAACACTAAATACCAGGCTCGGGCGTTGAACGGTTGTTCCGCACTTCAAACGGCGGGAGGAATCCGGGGGAAGATTGTTCTCTAACCAAGCTTCCATCTTCTCGCCGCTCGTTGCGCGCAATGTTGAAATAACCGTTCTATAGCCTAGTCGCTCTTTATCTTTCCTCTATGATTCTTCTGCTACGCACGTTGCGCCATACGGCTCTCTTATTAGTGATTCCACTTCTGCTCGGGCCCACTGCGCTGCACGCTCAAAGTACAGCGGGCTTCGGCGATTGGCAATTACACCTGCCCAACAACCGCGCGAAGATGATGGCCGACGCCGGCCAGCGTATCTACGTAGCGGCCGAAGACGCCTTCTTTTACTTCGACAAGGAAACTAATACCACTACGCTGCTCTCGCGCCGCGACGGTCTCAACGGGGTGGGCGTCAACACCGTCGCCTACGATTCGGTGAGCCAGCAAGTGCTGGTAGCCTACCGGGATGCCAACCTCGACCTGTTGAGTGCCGACGGGACCCGCATCCGTAACATCAACGATATTCAGCGCAAGCAGATAGCGGGCACCAAAACCATCAATCATATTTCGTTTAACGGCCGCTTTGCCTACTTGTCCTGCGACTTTGGCTTGGTAGTGCTGGATATGACCAAGCTGGAAGTGCGCGACACGTTCACGAATATCGGTCCACTGGGGGCAGCGGTAAAGGCTTACGCCAGCACCGTAGCCAACGGCTTTCTGTTCCTGGCTACCGATAAAGGCGTTTTGCGTGCAAGCCTAACCGCCGATCAGGCCAACTACCGCAACTGGAACCTGGATTTGCCCGACGCCAACAATGCCTACCGAACGCTAGCCACCTATAACGGCCAAGCTTATGCGGGCCGTAACTTCAGCAATCCGCAGCGGTATGTATCGGGCAGGACGTGGGAACCAATTTACAGTGTTTACGCTGGTCAATACCAAAACCTGACAGCCTCCAGAGCTGGTTTGCTGATTACGGCCGACCAGAAAGTGTCCATCTTAAGTCCGGCCAACACGCTGAGCGCCTTGGCTGGTGCCGGATCTGTTACTTTTCCGCAGGCCGCTCTTAGTTCGCGCGACGGAGCTTTCTACATAGCTGACTACCAGCGCGGCTTGCTCAAAACCACCGACCGGCAGAACTTCGAGGCCTTCGTCAATAACGCCCCGCAGGAAGCAACTTCATTTGGTTTGCTGGCTGATGCCCGCACCAATACAGTGAACATATTCAGTGGGGGCTTCACGGAAGACACTCCACAACGAGATTATAAGAAAGGATTCTACGAGTACAAGGATGGAAAATGGACCAACTACACCAAGGAAAACTTCCCCAGCACCACCCAATTCCCCGACATCAAGGACCTGATTAGGGGTACTAGGGCCGCCGACGGCACACTCTACATTGCTAGCTATGGAGGGGGGCTATTGCGGTGGAAAGGTCCGGGTGATTTCAAGCAATACCTAGCCGGAATGCCGGGCGTACAATTAGTAAGCGAATTTGCTGATAATCCCTTGTATACGCGGGTGATGGATGTAGCCGAGGCTACCAACGGTGACATATGGGTGTCAACCCGCCATACGTTGCGTCCTGGGCCCAGCTTGCATGTGCTCACGCCCAGCACGGATACGTGGCGCACTATTCCGTTTAACACCCTGAACGACCTTAACCGGCTTGTGCTGGATGATTTCGGCGGCGTGTGGGTTTCGCAGTTTCGGAGAGGGGCGGGAATTTTTGCTTATGATGACGTCTCGAAAACGCAACCCCTACACTTCACCGCCGACAATGGCGGGCTACCCTCCAATGCGGTATGGGCTATGGCCAAGGACCGCAAAGGCGCTATATGGGTGGCTACTGGCAAAGGAATAGCCTATTTGGATGATCCTAGCTCGGCGTTTGTAGCCGGGAGTACCGCTACTTTCGCTAAACCCTTAGTGCAGCGCGGAGAAGGAACAGGATTTTCCGCTCTCGAAAACGACGTAGTGAAAGCCTTAGCCGTGGATGGAGCTAACCGCAAGTGGTTTGGCACCGAACGGGGGCTATGGCTGTTCAGTGAAAATGGCGACGAAGGCCTGCTGCACTTCACCACCGAGAACAGCCCGCTACCTTCTAATGGCATCATTGATATAGCGGTAAACGACCGCACGGGGGAGGTATTTGTTGCTACGGATGCGGGCGTGGTGTCGTACCGTGGCTCGGCCACCGTAACCGAGGGGGTACCGAAGGATTGCGCCAAAGTATCGCCTAACCCGGTGCGCACCAGCTTCACCGGGCAGGTGGGCGTAACGGGCTTGGCCAACAACGGTATCGTTAAAATCACCGACGTGACGGGCAAACTCGTGTATCAGACCACGGCTACGGGCGGGGGCGTCATCTGGAACCTCGCCGACTATAATGGCCGCAAGGTGCAGTCGGGGGTGTATCTGGTGCTCTCATCGGACGCCGACGGCAAAAACGGCTGCATCAGCAAAATTGCCGTAGTGGAGAAATAGGCGTGCTGATAGGCAGACTTTCAACTGTGCAAACCAATCAAACAGGCGAATTGATAACAGCCGCTTAGTTTTTCGGCGCACCAGGAAACCAGTATACTAGAGTAGAGCAGCAGCATAGCAACGCATCAAAAATCAGCAAGCAAAATAATGTTAATTAAAACCCGCGGTATCGTACTGAGCTACATCAAGTACCGCGAGACCAGTATCATTGCGCGGGTGTATACGGAGCGGCTTGGCGTGCAAAGCTACGTTGTGAACGGGGTGCGTAAAGCCAAGCCACCGGGGCGCATTGCCTTATTTCAGCCCCTTACGCTGCTGGAATTAGTGGCCTACACCTCCCGAAGCGGGGGCCTTACGCGCCTCTCCGAGTTCCGTTGCGCCGAGTCCTACCGTAGCATTCCCTACGACGTACAAAAGAGCAGCGTGGCGCTCGTGCTGTCCGAAATTTTGAACCATTCGGTGCTGGAGGAAGAAGAAAACGAGCCGCTATTCAACTTTCTCCACGACAGTCTACTGGCCTTCGATCAGCAAACGAGCGGCTACGAAAACTTCGCGCTCTACTTTCTGCTCAATCTAGCCACTTACCTAGGTTTTGGCGTCGAGAAAGGGGAAGAAATCGTCACGCAAGTAGCCTTTGCAGCTACGGTGCCAACGGCGCAGGGAGGAGGCCCCATGGTGCTGCGACTACAGGAATTCGAGCAGTACCTTGATGAACTGCTGCAAGACCCCGCCCGCACCACAATTCCCAACGGGCGGGTGCGGCGCGAACTGTTAGCCGTGATTATCCGCTACTACCAACTCCACGTCGAACGACTAGGCGAAGTCCGCTCCCTGGCTATCTTGTCGGAAGTGCTAGCAGAATAGATAGAAGTAGGATACAGTAAAATAGAGAGGGGGACGTTCTGCTCACACAATTCGCGGCAGCAGAATATCCCCCTCTTCGTTGTATTAACTAGCTACTTAACTTCTACCAACTCCACATCAAAGCGAAGAATGGCGTTGGCTGGAATGTCGGGGCCGGCGCCACGGGAACCATAAGCCAAGGAGGAAGGAACAAGCAGAATGGCTTTGGTGCCTTTGGTGAGAGCAGCCAAGCCTTGATCCCAGCCAGGAATTACTTGGCCAACGCCCAGTGCGAAAGATATCGGCTTCCCGCCCTGCTTCTCCGACGAGTCGAAGACCTTGCCATCCAGCAGCATTCCTTTGTACAGCACCGATACGGTTTGCCCAATTTGAGGCTTGGGACCAGTGCCAGGATTTGTCACAACGTAATAGGTGCCCCCCGTGGTTTTTAAGCCTTTTAGGTTGTTCTTCTTCAAGTACGCCTGGATCTGAAGGTCATCTTTCTGCAAAAGACGGGCAGCTTCCGCCGCCGCTTTCTGCTGGGCTAGCTCCGCCATCTTCTGCTGGTCGGCGGCCGCTTCTTCTTGCGTCATTATTTTCTGAACCTTCGCCAGCATCGTCATGGTGTTGCCGGCCTTCTTCATGAAGGGCGGCACCGGCTGGCGGAACGACTTAGCAAACACGCTATCAACATTGAAACGAAACACGGCCGAGTCGCCGGGTTGCAGTAGCGCCACGGCATCTTCTATGCCGCCGCGCACCTTCAACTCGGTCAGTGGCAGTTGGGCGGGTATGCCCATCAGTTCTTTGCGCGTGTTGAAGAGCAAGGAATCCTTGGCGGTACGATACTGAAGATGAGCGGCCAAGATTTTGCCCACGCGGGTAGAATAGGTTGGGTCGCCGGCCGGGTTCACGTCGGTGCGCAGTAGGTAACGCCCGTTGGTGTTGCGGTAGATTTTGTACTCGATGCCGGAAGTGGTCCGGCCAAAGTTTTGCGCCTGTACTCGCTGCCCGCCCAACCCGAGTGCGACATACAAAACAACCAGGAGCAGAAAAGAACGCTGTAGAGGAAGCATAAGTGGTAAAAAAAACCTTGAGTTGCTCTGTGTTAGTGAGCAGCTTTGCATTCAAAATTCCGACATCCTGTTCGGTACTGTCTTAGGCAGACCCATCAAGACAAAGGCTAGTAGAAGTGAGGTGTCAAAAAACCAACGAGGCACTTATATGAAAGGGCCGCCGCTTTGGTGTATCGCTATTCAGTTGAAGGCTCCTAGGGCATCTAGTTAGGCGACGCCTACCAGCTAGCCGTTTGAAAAACGAATCGGCGGCGGCCAAACCCGTTTAGGCCTGTGCCACCGCCGACAACAAATTCACGCAGCAAACTCGCTCACTAGTAATTGCGCAAGCTTGCCATACTAGCAGCTTACCGTACGTCTAGCACCGTCATATCGAAGAGCAGTGGCTCATCAACAGGAAATATAAGCGCACCGTTTGCATCTCGTTGGCCGCCAGGACCATATCCTAGGTAAGACGGAATCAGCAGCAGTTTCCGGTCGCCTTTCTTCATCTGTAACAGTCCTTCGTCCCATCCTTTGATAACACTTCCGGCCCCAACAGTTACAGGAAAGCAGCCACAAGGAATACCTTTCTCGGTGGAGTTATCAAACACGGTAGTCTCGTTGGTTTCGCGCAGGAAGCGGCCCACGTATTTTACTTCTACCCGGTTGCCACTTACTATGTTGGTCGTGCCTGACCCCTCGGATAGGCTCACCAGATAGATTCCATCGTTCGTCGCGTCACTCAAGCGCTTATACTGATTGATACCCGAGCCCTCCGTGATGCCGTGGCGGGTCAGATATGCCCGAATCAGGCCATCATCAATGATCTTATACTCCTGCTCGCGTTTTTCTGCTGTTTCCTGCGTGGTATCGTCCTTTTCGCAGCTTGAAAAGGCGGGAGCCGATACGACCAGCAGCATGGCAGCGATGCGGAAAAGTAAAGAGCGTTTGAAACTGTTTTTCATAAGAGTAAGCGGCAAAAAGGTAAAATGCCGCGCCGGCTTGCCGGCGCGGCGCGTGCTTAGGGGTTCTTCACATCCACCAACTCCACGTCGAAGCGCAACGGCGCGTCAGCGGGGATGTCGGTACCGGCGCCGCGCTGGCCATAGGCCAGCGGCGACGGAATTAGCAGCGTGGCTTTGCTGCCTTTGCTGAGCAGCGGAATCGCGCGGTCCCAACCCGGAATAACTTGGCCTACGCCAATAGCAAAATCAATTGGCTTGCCGTTGTTGGGCGCCTTCTCCGACGAATCGAATACTTTGCCGTCCAGCAACATGCCCTTATACTTCACCGATACCGTCTGGCCGGTTTTAGGCTTCGGGCCAGTGCCGGGAGAAGTAACCATGTAATACACGCCCGACGTGTCTTTCTGCACGTTCAGGTTGTTTTTCTTCACGTAGTCTTGCAGAATCGCATCGTCCTTCTTGCTCTGCTCGGCAGCGTGCGCTACCATCATCTGCTGCTGGTCGACCATCGCCTTTTGCTGGTCGGCCATGGCTTCTTCGCGGCTCTGTACTTTCTGGGCTTTCACCAGCATCGTCATGGTGTTGCCAGCCTTCTTCATGAAAGGCGGCACCGGCTGGCGAAACGACTTGGCGAAGATGGTATCAACGTTGAAGCGGAACACGGCCGAGTCGCCGGGTTGCAGCAAGGCAATGGCTTCTTCCAGGCCGCCCTTAATCTTCACTTCCTGCAACTCAATACGCATTGGAATGCCCATTTGCTGCTTGCGCGAATTGAATAGAATAGAGTCTTTGGCGGTGCGGTATTCCACGTCCAGCGCCAGAATTTTGCCGACCCGGCTTTTGTACGTCGCGTCGCCTTCGGCACTCACCTCACGCGAGGTGAATTTTCCGCCTTCGTTTTTGAAGACTTTGTACTCGATGCCAGACTTGGTTTTTGCGAAGTCGCCGCCTTTGTTGCAGGAGGCTAGGCTCAGGACGCCGGCCGCCAGGGCCAAGCTTAGAATGTTGCGATGCAAATGCATGAAGCGGGAAAGGTGGTGAAAAGGAAATTTAAGGCAAGTTACGCCGTAGGCGGCGCAACTGCCAGGGGGGCCGTCACCAGTTGGCTCTGGTACTGAGGCAATAAACCGAGGAAACGTTGCACGGTGTTGTCGAGCGAGTCGTAACTAATGCCGCCCGCCGCGTTGTGGTGGCCGCCACCCTGGAAATGGTCGCGCGAGAAACTGCTCACGGAAAAGTCGCCAACGGAGCGAAAAGAAATCTTGATGGCTTGCCCGCGGTCGATGAGCACGGCCGCGAAGACAATACCCTCGATGCTAAGCGCAAAATTTACGAGCCCTTCGGTGTCACCGGTTTTCGAGTCGTACTCTTTTAGCTCGGCCTGCGTAATGGCGATGTACGCCGTGTTGTATTCGCGCAGCACCCGCAGCTTGTCTTTGAGCACGAAGCCCAGAAAACGGAGCCGCGTTTCAGAATGCGAGTCGTAGATGCGGCGGTGCACATCAGAGAGGTTGATGTCGGCGTTGAGCAACTCCGCAATGATGAGGTGCACGTTGCGGGAGGTGCTCGGGTGCCGAAACGAGCCCGTATCGGTCATGATGCCGGCGTAGAGGCACTCGCCGATGCCAGCGTCGATCAGGTGCTGGTCGCCCATGTCGCGGATCACCTCAAACACCAGCTCGGCCGTAGCGGCGGCTTTCGAGTTCGAGAAGTCGAGGTCGGCAAACTGCTCGGGCTCTTGGTGGTGGTCGATGAGCACCTTGGTGCCGGGAGCCTGCCGGATGTATTCGCCCATCTCATTGATGCGACCCAGACACGAGAAGTCCAGGCAGAACAGCACTTCAGCCGTTCCAATTATTTCCCGCACTTGCGCGTCGTTGCGGCGGGCATCATACACGATTACGTCGCTGTTGCCCGGCATCCACGCCAGGAAATCCGGGTAGTCGGAGGGCGTGACAACGGTTACGGTGTGGCCTTTTTTGCGAAGGTAACCCGCCAGCCCCAACGATGAGCCGAGAGCGTCGGCATCGGGCTTGTGGTGAGTGGTGATAAAAACTTGCCGGGGTTGCGATAGCAGCTCCTGCAGCTCAGAGATTGTGGACATTGCCTACTGATAGGTGGCTGAAATTCGGGGATTTATGCCGGGAGCAAGGCGGCAAAAGTCGGAAATATTCCGGGTTCCAACAAAACAGGTTTGGGTTTGGTGCAACGGCGAAGGTAATTGCCTGATTAGAAAACCTATACTGCCTTCGTCATTTCCTAAAAGAATTACCCTTAGATTTTGTTTGTCAACTGTTTTGCCACTGAAAGAACACGGCTTTCAATGAAATAATTGCGGCAAAGCACTCCTTAGCGTTTGCTGCATTGGCTCTGCTGTAGCAGTAAGAGCGAAATATTTTTGCAGCGGTCTGCAGGAAGGTCGGATTTACTGACTTCGTAATAAACAAGGGTCGTTGCCGCGCTAAGAAACCATCAATCTACTTTACTTCAGGAGGGTGTTTCGCGCTCAACTTCTGGCGTAGCTAGCAACTTCCCGCCCAAACCGTCTAGTTTTGCGCCCGCAAACTCTTTGCGCCTTCCCAAGCGGAATTTCATTTCAACCCAACCCATAGATAAGATGGCCACCAACCGCACGTTCACCATGATTAAGCCCGACGCGACGCAGGACAACCACATTGGTGGTATTCTGAGCATGATTGAAGAGGGTGGTTTCCGTATTGTAGCGCTCAAGAAAGTGAAGCTAACTCCCGAGCGCGCCGGCCAGTTCTACGAAGTGCACAAGGAGCGCCCCTTCTACGGCGACTTAGTGAAGTACATGTCGTCGGGTGCCATTGTAGCGGCCATTCTCGAAAAGGGTAACGCCGTAGCTGATTTCCGCACCCTTATTGGCGCTACCAACCCCGCCCAAGCGGCCGAAGGTACCATCCGGAAAAAGTACGCCAAAAGCATCGAAGCAAATGCCGTGCACGGCTCCGACTCCGACGAAAACGCTCAGATTGAAGGCAGCTTCTTCTTCGGCCCTGACGAACAGTTCTAGGCGTAAAAGCAAATAGCTGAAGCTACGAACTTGGAATCTGATTTTACTTGAGGAGATACCAACTCTTAGTTCTACCTTTTCGATTCCGACATAGAAAACCTCGCTTTGCAGGCTGCAAAGCGAGGTTTTCTGTTTACTGGAAACAGACTTTTTATGTACCTTTTTTATGCCGACAGCTAACGGGCCTGCCCAAAGCCGATGCGTCCGTTGGTGGATGCGGCATCAAAGGCCGGAGCATCACGGTTGTACACGTCGGTGAGAGCCAGGGGTCCATCTACGGGCGCCGACTGGCCGAGTGCCGTAGCTAGCGCCTGTGCTTTTTCTTGCACTAGCGGCTGAAAATGATAGGCGGCAATTAAGCGGCCTTTGCGCAACAATGCGTTGTCGATACGGGCCAAGTCGGTATTGAAGGTGCACACCACTTGGATGTGAAAACAGTCGGCGAGCAAGCCATCGGAGAGGTTGAGCAGGTTGCTAACGGCACTGCCGCCCCGCCCGCCTTCGCGCTTCAACAGCAACTCTTCGGCATCCTCGATGATGAGGATGGAATTGGTATTGTCGTGGAGCAAATTGATGAACTCAGGGTCGGCAATACGCGCGGCGAGGTTAGGCGGAATAAATAGTTTGGGCTTGTCGAGCAGGCCGCACAAATGGCGGATGTAACTGGTTTTGCCAGTGCCGGGCGGACCGTGCAGAATAACGATGCCCTTATCCTGCGGCTGGCGCAAACGCTCGACAATAATGTCGTGCACTGGCAGTAGATCGTCGTTGTAGTGCGTGCTCAGGTCCAGCTCCGGAACTTTGATGGAGAGCGGCGTGAACTCCAGATCATTGTAAGCTAAGCGCAGCACATGAATCCGGTGACGTTCTTGCTCGCCAATTTCCAACAGGGCCTGGAGCTGCATTAGGAGCTGATCGAGGGCAGCTTTGTCGGTGGCGGTGGAGTAGTATACAAAGGCGCCCCGGTCGCCGTAGCCGCTCCGGTCGTCGATGTATAAGAGGAGTTCGGGGGCCAGTAGCAAGGCATACGTCACCAACTCTGGCTCCGTTTCCGATTTCTCGTAGGCCCGGACGTGCGCCACCGTAGCGGCCTCGAGGTCGTAGAGTTCCGCCAACTGTCCTAATAGCTTCTGACGGTCGTCTTTGCTGGATAGCTGGAAGTTGAGGCGCCGCGGGAGCTTGCCGTAGGACTGATAAAACCAGGTGTTAGGCTGGAAATAGTAAGCGGTTTCGAACATAGGCAGCAAATTGGCCGCAACCGGCGGGTTATCGACCGGGTGAGCAGCTGCGGTAGCTTTGGGCATACTGATGCGAATAGTGTAGGAAGAGGCTTATGGCTGGGAAAGTACGCTATACATAGCGCAGAAAAAAGCCCGAACCGTATGGTTCGAGCTTTTGCAATTGTTAAACCGTCTCGTTTCGATAGCGCCCCACGTGCACACTGGGAGTAGTAGCACAATAGCGTACTTTAAGTATGCTTGCGCTTGAAGCTTTATGATCTTTCTGCTGAAAGAATTGGCTCGGCATGCACATTCTTTATTGCTTGTGGCTCGTGTTTATGTTTGAAAAGAATAATGAATAATACTGCTATAACCAACGCATATAAAGCGAAAGTTATCCAGATACTAGGCCAATCCTTGCTGTTGTCGGCGTTGGTGAAATATTCTTGAATAATAATTCCGCTCAAAGAACTGCCAAGCACTGCACCAAATCCGTTGGTCATCATCATAAATAAACCTTGTGCGCTTGCTCTTATTGCAGGATCAGTTTGCGTTTCAACAAACAGCGAACCGGAAATATTGAAAAAGTCGAAAGCCATTCCATATACGATGCACGATAAAATTATCATCCATAATCCATCACCCGGATTTCCATAAGCAAACAAGCCGAAGCGCAGTACCCAGGCAATCATACTAAAAAACATTACTTGCTTTATTCCAAATCTTCTTAGGAAGAAAGGAATTGCCAAAATAAATAGCGTTTCGGAAATTTGTGAAATAGACATAATAATAGCGGGGTACTTTACCGCTATTGTATCCTTGTAAATATCTACAGTAGCAAAATCATGGAGAAAAGTATCTCCGTAAGCATTTGTCAACTGTAAAGCGCCACCTAAGAGCATTGCGAAAATGAAAAATATGGCCATTTTCGAGCTTCTGAACAGGGTAAACG
>NZ_CAXTBM010000040.1:0-61048 GCF_964242765.1 uncultured Hymenobacter sp. | reverse complement strand
GGGTAGCTGTTCTGGCTGGGGTCGTCTACCAGCTCTACCCCTTCGGTGTGGCGCAGCACGTCGCGCACGTCGTCGAGGTCAAAATCCTGGGCAAACTCCACGTTCACCGACTCCGAGTGGCCGCCCATCACGGGCACCCGCACGCAGGTGGCGGTGACGCGGATGCTGTCGTCGCTCATGATTTTCTTCGTCTCGTTCACCATTTTCAGCTCCTCCTTGGTGTAGCCGTTGGGCTGAAACACGTCGATGTGGGGCAGCACGTTCAGGTCGATGGGGTGGGGGTAGGCGGGGTTGGTGGCAGCTTGGCCGGCGCGCTCCTGCATAAGCTGGTCCACGGCTTTCTTGCCGGTGCCCGTTACACTCTGGTAGGTGCTCACCACAATGCGCTGCACTTTGTATGCCTCGTGTAACTTATTGAGCGCCACCACCATCTGAATGGTAGAGCAGTTGGGATTGGCAATGATTTTATCGTCGGCCGTTATGTCCTTGGCGTTGATTTCGGGCACCACCAGCTTCTTGGTGGGGTCCATGCGCCACGCCGAAGAATTGTCGATAACGACGGTACCCACTTCGGCGAAGCGCGGAGCATGCTCCTTCGATACCGAGCCACCGGCCGAGAAAATGGCTATTGCCGGGCGGGCCGCAATGGCGTCGTCCATGCTCACCACTTTGTATTTTTTGCCTTGGTACTCGATTTCCTGACCCACCGATTTTTCGGAGGCAACGGGTAGGAGTTCCGTGACCGGGAAGTTACGTTCGGCCAACACTTTGAGCATCTCACCACCGACCAAACCGGTGGCACCTATTACGGCTACTTTCATGGTTGTTAAGGTTTGGATTCAGTAAAGGTAAGGCCAGTAATTTCTTTTATCTTTCTGGCTGTGTCTTATATGAAAAAAGTGCTGCGGGTCACTACTTTGTTTTATTAATTAAAAGCTTGTCAGCTGATATTTTATCTGTTCAGCTTGGCGAGAAATTATATCGGTCTTTGTGAAGAAACTGCTACTTCTATTATTGCTGGCGCCTTTCACGGCCGCGGCGCAGCTACTCGATACGTTTGCCGACGGCAACTTCACTTCAAATCCCGCTTGGATTGGCGATGCTGCCAGTTTTCAGATAACCGGCCAGCAACTCCAAAGCAACGGCCCCGCTGCCACGGGCACCACTTTGCAACTTGCAACGCCCGCCCAAGTTGCCGGAGCTACCACTTGGGAATTCTGGGCGAACCTGCGGCTGGCGACCAGCAGCGGTAACTACGCCGACGTGTGGCTGCTTTCCGAGCAGGCCGACTTGAAAGCCACCGGCAACCGCGGCTACTTTGTGCGCCTCGGCGGTACCACCGACGAAGTGGCACTCTTCCGCAAGGATGCTACCGGCAGCCCGGCGTATGTGGTAAACGGCGCCGATGCTACGCTCAACTCAACAACTAATAACTTGGTGCGCGTTCGGGTAACTCGCTCGGCGCAAGACGTTTGGACCTTAGAGCGGGACCTAGCCGGTGGTACCACCTACGCAAGCGAAGGCAGCGCCACGGATGCTACCTTACGGCGCGGGGCGTACTTCGGCGTGTCTTTAACGTACTCGTCCGCCAACAGCCGGGCCTTCTATTTCGATGATTTTCGCGTTACAGATACCGCTCCACCAGCCCTGGTGTCCGTGGCGGTGGTAGCTGCCCGGCAGCTCGACGTGACTTTCAACGAGCCAGTGGCCTCCACGCAAGCCGCAACCAACTACCGCTTGGCTGCTACCGGAGCACCTGCTGTGCTTGACGCGCAGCGCGATGCTGCCGATGCCACCCTGGTGCACCTAACCCTAGCCGCCAACATACCGCTAGCTACCAACACGTTGGAGATTCGCAACGCTACTGATCTGTATAGTAATACCGCTGCTGGGCCGTTCACTGCAAGCTTTCAGAACAGCGGCTTTGCCGTAGCGCCCAGCCTGAATCAAGTGCTGGTCACCGAAATATTTGCCGACGAAACGCCCATAATAGGGTTGCCCGCATCTGAATACCTCGAGATTCATAACCCCTCAGCTACAGCGGTACTGGACTTAAGCGGCGTTCGGCTGCTCAAACCGAGCAGCACCAGCAGCCCGGCGGTATTCCCGAGTGGTGCAGTGCTGCTGCCGGGCGAATATGCCGTGGTGTGCAGCAGTGCGCGCAGCGCGCAGTTCACTGCTTTCGGGAAGGTATTCGGCCTAATCAATTTCCCGAGCCTTACCAATGCTGGCGACGAACTGCTCGTGCGCGGACGCAATGGTCAAACGCTGTTCGAAATCAACTACTCTGACACTTGGTACAAAGACAGCCGCAAGAAAGACGGCGGCTGGAGCCTGGAAATGGTGGATGTCGCTAACCCTTGTGCGGGTATCGAGAACTGGACGGCTAGCACGGATGCCAGTGGTGGTACGCCCGGCCGCCTTAACGGGGCGCGCAACACTAATGCCGACCGTACTGCGCCCGTGCTGCTGCGCGCCTTAGCTCTGAATCCAACTACAGTGCGGCTGTTTTTTGGGGAAAAGCTGGACAGCGTGGCCGCCGCCAACCCGGCGCTCTACACTCTTGCGCCGGCCGTAGCCGTTGCGCGAGTTGCCCCCGTAGCACCTGATTTCCGAGCCGTGGACCTTATGCTGAATGCTCCATTGCAAGCTAACCAGCCCATAACGGTGGCCGTGCAACATGCCACCGACTGCGTTGGCAACGCGGCTGGTCCGGCCACGTCCGCCACATTTGCCTTGCCCGCGCCCGTAGCCCCCGGCGACGTAGTCATCAATGAAATTCTGTTCAACCCGCGCACTAGTGCCGTAGACTTTGTGGAATTGCTGAACCGCTCTGCCAAGTACCTCGATATACAAGGCTGGCAACTAGGCCTCGAAAAACCTGACGGCACCATCGACCAGGAGCCGATAGGTAGTAGCGCCTACGTGCTGGCGCCCGGCCAGTTCCTGCTGCTCACCACCCGCCCCGACATTGTACAGAGCCAGTATCCTATCAGCGCTGAGCCAACTTCTTTCCTGCAAATGGCCAGCTTTCCAAGCTACGCCGACGATGCCGGTATCGTAGTTGTTCGGGATGCGCAAAGCCATACGTTGGACCGCTACGCCTACCGCGACGAGCAACACCTAAAGCTGCTTGATGACCTAAATGGCGTGTCGTTGGAGCGCATTCGGGCTGATGGGCCGAGCGAGGCGAGCAACTTCCACTCGGCGGCTAGCACCGTGGGATATGCCACTCCCGGACGCCGCAACTCGCAACAGCAAGCCGACCCAACCGGAGGGCAGCAATTCAGCTTGGCGCCCGAAGTCTTTACGCCCGATGAAGACGGCCAGCAAGATTTCACCACCCTCAACTACACCCTCGACAGCCCCGGCTACGCCGCCAGTGTAATCATTTACGATGCGCAAGGCCGGCTAACACGCCGCTTGGTGCGCAACGAAACCCTAGCTGCCAATGGTTTCTTCCAGTGGGATGGACTCAATGATAGAGGCCAAAAAGCGGCTATTGGCTACTACGTAGTACAGATTGAGTTGCTGAAGCCTAGCAGTGGCGAGAAGCGGAATTACCGCAAAACGGTAGTGCTAGGGGCGCGCTTCTGAGTAAAGAGCAATAAAAATGCGGTAGTCTGACTTAACGAAACGTTTTGTTGAGGCAAGGCACCACTGTATTAGCTAGCAACTCAACTACTCTGCGCGTATCTAGCGCATCAAACGCTATAGCCGAACTGCCGGATACTAGGCCGCCAGAAGTCCTGATGAAACTGAATCCAGCCGTGGACGCCGAAAGGTAAACTGTTGATATTCTGGTTGGTAAATGGCAAGTCTTGCTCTTCCCATTCCACGTACTCAGCTCCGAACTTCTGAGCCAACGCCTTGGCTGGTACCTTGAATTTGGCAAGCTTAGGGAAGTGCTGCATAACGAAAAGATCTTCCAGCAGTTGCTTCTTGCGCTGCTTTCTAATCCAGTTATAAAGGTCGATGTAGAGCTTGTACTTCGAGGTGATATGGTGGAAAGTGTCGATTCTTTTGAGGGCGAAACCACCGTTGCCAAAGTATTCGGGGGCGCCAAATCCTATTGCCTTCCGGAGAGGATGGTCAACGATGGCTGTCCACTGCGGATGAAAAATGACCGCGCTAATAAAGTCGTAGCCCAAGCGGCACCATTTTTCTAGCTCATCCCGGAATACAAAAGAGTCCATGTGGTGAACCAGCATATACTCGTACTTGGAGAAGCGCTTGTAAAGAGCGGGACTAAGCAATAGTTGGCCGAAAGCTTCATGGCCTTCCCAGGCAAACCGTTCGATGGCAATGCTGGCTTTGCCCCGGCAATAGTCTTCGTACCAAGTGGTATTTAAGCTAGCAGGAGCCAAGAAGGTAATCGGATGCTTGTGCAGAACGGTAAGGATCTGGGTAAGTGAAATCTTCTCCAATTCAGTTGGCTCTTCCAAATGAATTGGTATTACTACAGTCACAAGGTCCTTTTTCATATAATCTATCCGGGATTAAGTTGTAAAAATACAATCTAAAGGTTTACGAGCCAAATCTGTTTAAGTTAATATCCATATTCAGTTGTATTAAACTTCTGGCATTAGCTGGCGTCCAAGCGCCATGACGACGCAACAGCAACTTCAGCATTTATACTGGCGCGCCGGTTTCGGGCCGCGGCCCGAAGACGTGGCCAGTGGCTGGAATCCACGGAAAGCGTTACGCCAGCTTTTACGCGACTCCGAGAAAATAGATATACTTGATAGCCCCGAGATGCACTATCAAGAGCCTCTTACGCCGTTCGTGGCCGTGTCGCCGGGCGCAGGTACTCCGCAAGCTGCCATGATAACAACTCCGGATCAGCCGGCGATGCGTTCGGGTGTGCAGCAGCCGGCGCCCGGTGCGCCCATGTCGGCTAAGGCGGCGGTACAACGCGGCAAAGAGCCGCCGCTACGTCGGCAGGACATGACGCCTCAGCAGCGCAAAATGCAAAACGATAATATCCGTCAGTCGTTTTACGCCATGAATACGGGCTGGATGAACCGCATGGCCACTTCGGCGGCGCAACTGCGGGAGAAGATGACCTTTTTTTGGCACGGCCATTTTGCGTGCCGCGTGCGGCGCCCCGATGCCGCGCTGCACCTGAATAACACCATCCGGCAGTTGGCGCTCGGCAAATTCGGTGATCTGCTCTTGGCGGTAAGCAAGGAGCCCGCCATGCTGCAATTCCTCAACAACCAGCAAAACCGCAAGCAGCGTCCCAACGAAAACTTTGCCCGTGAGGTGATGGAACTGTTCACGATGGGCCGCGGCAACTACACCGAACACGACGTGAAAGAGGCCGCCCGCGCCTTCACCGGTTGGGGATACAATCTGCAAGGTGAATTCGTGTTCCGGGCAAACCAGCACGATGAGGGCCCTAAAACCTTTCTGGGCCGCACCGGCAATTTCACCGGCGAGCAGGCGCTACGCATCATTCTGGAGCAGCCTCGCACCGCCGAGTTCATTGCCACCAAGCTGTACCGCTTCTTCGTGAATGACGCGCCCAACCCGGTCCACATCCAGCCGTTGGCGCAAGCCTTTTTCAAGAGCAACTACGATATCGGCGCGCTGGTGGAGCAGATGTTTTCGGCCGACTGGTTTTACGCGGCCACCAACGTCGGTACACGCATCAAGTCGCCCATCGAGTTGCTAGCCGGTATCAAGCGGACTATGGGGTTGCAACTCGTAGACGACAAGCCGCTGATTGTGTTTCAGAAGGCGTTGGGCCAGACCCTTTTCGAGCCGCCGAACGTGGCCGGTTGGGTGGGCGGACGCAACTGGATCGACTCGTCGTCCTTGCTTTACCGGCTGCAACTGCCATCGGTGCTGCTCCGAAATACCGAGTTCAACGTGGCGTTGAAAGAAGACGAAAACGACATTGCCCCGCAGGTGTCCAAGGGGGACCGTACGTTTCGGCAGCAGGTGAAAACCACCGTGAAGCTGGCGCCCCTGCAAGCTATGCTAGCCGAAACCGCCCCCGCGCAGCATGCCGGTAAGCTCAGTGAGTTCGTGTTGCAAGTTCCCATTCGCCCCGATAATCTGGTCCTAATCCAGAAAGCGGCCGACAATGCGCCGGCCGAAGGCCGCCTGCGCGCGATGATAACCAGCTTGCTTAGTTTGCCGGAGTACCAATTGATGTAGACGCGGCCCTTGGCTCTACATCGCTCGTGAACCTACTACTATAAGCATCAAGAAATATGACTTCTCGGCGCAACTTTCTGAAGACTTCTGTGCTGGCCAGCAGCTTGCTGTTTGTGCCGAAATTTCTGCACGCACTGGACCGCCGGGGCCTTCAGAAGCTGGCCGATGCCAACGGCCGTCGGCTGGTGGTAGTGCAACTCGGGGGCGGCAATGATGGACTGAACACTATCGTTCCGTACCGCAACGACCTGTATTACAAGGCCCGCCCCACTCTTAGCATCAAGGAGCAAAGCGGCGTGCTTACCTTGGATAAAGACCTAGGGTTCAACCCCAATATGATGCGCCTGAAGGGCCTCTACGACCAAGGCCACGTAGCCGTGCTGAACTCGGTGGGCTACCCCAACCCCGACCGGTCGCACTTCCGCTCCATGGACATCTGGCAGAGCGGTTCGGCCTCCGACCAATACTTGAGCACGGGCTGGCTCGGCCGCTACCTCGACTCGAACTGTCCGACCTGCCAAGTGCCCTATAACGGCTTGGAAGTGGACGACACGCTGAGCTTGGCCATGAAAGGGGAGTTGCGCAAAGGATTAGCGCTGAAGAACCCCGAGAAATTTCATCAGATAACGCAAAACCGCTTCATTGCGCAAGTGAGCGTTTCAATACCCACCGGCGCCGTGTCGGAGCTGGATTACTTGTACAAGACCCTGGCCGAAACTTCGTCTTCGGCCGATTACTTATACCAGACGTCTAAGGTGTACAAGTCCGGCATTATATACCCAACAACGGAGTTTGGCCGCAATCTGAAAACCACGGCGGAGCTAATCAATTCAGGTATTGACACGCGCGTTTTCTACGTGTCGCTCAGCGGCTTCGACACGCACGTGCGGCAGCAGGAGCAGCAGGGCAAACTGCTCGGCGACTTGTCGAACGGCTTGGCTTCGTTTGTTGAAGACCTGCAAAAAGCCGGTAATTTCAACGACACGTTGGTATTGGTGTTCTCGGAATTTGGCCGCCGCGTAACCCAAAATGCCAGCAACGGCACCGACCACGGCACGGCCAACAACGTGCTGCTACTCGGCGGGGGCCTCCGGCAACATGGCGTCCTCAATAATGCCCCCGATCTGCAAAACCTGCTCGATGGCGACTTGCGGCACCAAGTGGACTTTCGCAGCCTCTACGCCACCATACTGCACGACTGGCTACAAGCCGACGACAAGGCCATCCTGGGTCGGGAGTTCGAGCGGCTGCCAGGTCTAGTATAAGCACAACAGTACCTTGAGTTGCCTGCTATGAATACAACAATTGAAGCCTAAATAGCAGTAGCTCAACCATATCCTTTGCATACGAAGGGCGTAGAAAGGCATAAGACTTCCCTTTCCACCTAACCCCGATTACGCCATGAAAGTAATATCACCTCGTATGCACGGCATGCTCGACTACGGCACTATTGCCTTGTTTGCACTTGCCCCCACCATCTTCGATTTCGACGGCACCTATGCCACCGTCTGTTATGTGTTAGCGGCTGGCTATCTGGTTATTACCCTTTTGACCGATTTCCCGATGGGCGTAGCTCGCATGATTCCTTTCCCGGTTCACGGCGGCCTGGAGTTGGTAAGCGGCCTGGTGCTGCTGGCGGCGCCTTTCCTGTTCGGCTTTCATGACGACAACGAAACGGCCCGCAACTTCTTTATAGGCATGGGGATTCTGTTTCTCGGCACATGGATGCTCACCGATTGGCGGGCCAATACGCACACCAATACCACTGCTCACAATTCTGTGATGCCCAACCATCAGCACTAGATCAAGCAGCAAGTACAAAAGATCCTGGCTGCCATAGGCAGCCAGGATCTTTGTGGACGGTGTTCCAATCATGGCCGCCAATATCTTCGGATTTGGTATGCTGTACGAAGAAACATGGTTCCATTTTAATGCAGCGCTTTAAATGAAATTACTGTCACCTACTGCCCACGGCGTCGTGGACGTACTCTTTATCACCGTTTTAGCAATGGCGCCCATAGTGTTCGACTTAGAGCCCGCCGTTGATGCTGCTTGTTTCGTAATGGCCGGTGGCTACTTGGGTCTTACCCTGCTAACTGATTTCAAGCTAGGCCTAATCCGGGTCGTGCCGTTGCAAATTCATGGTTGGCTCGATCTGCTGACGGGTTTGGCTCTCTTAGCGGCGCCGCTGGTGTTTAAGTTCCCGCAGGGTAGCGCCGAGCGTAACCTGTCCTGGGCTTTGGGCGCTGTGTCCGTCGTCACTTGGTTTATCACGGATTGGAAAGCGCACACCCGCTCCCTAATGACCGACAACTAGCGGTAGTGTATAGCGTGGTGCAACACAGACACGAACTGCCCCTTCAACTTTAGGATTGAAGGGGCAGTTTGCGTTACGAAAACAGGTAATTGCTGGTAGTTAGCTGAATTAGCGCTCAATCACCAAGCCAACATAGTATTCTCGAGTGGCGGACTGGCTGAGGGCAAAACGGCGGCCGAAGTCCATTTGGAGGCGCTCCGTGATGTGGAAGATGGGCCCGAGGTTGATGGCCGAAATCCACTGTTTGTCTTTCAAGTCGTAGCGAGTTGCGAATTCAGTGAAAACGGCTAGCCATTTGTTGAGGCCGTGGTCAAGAGCAAAAGAAGGCGCTAGCTCCACGAAGTGCTTCTTTTCCTCCCGGTCGTAGCTCAAGAAAGAAGCCGCTTGAGCGCTGACATGCCAGTCGCCCTTCAGGTTATAAGTAGCGGGTACAAATACGCCATACTCGTAGCCACCTGCTCCTTCCCGGCCGCCGGTAGGCAGCCGTACAAGGCCAATGACGGCTACGACGAGCCGTTCTTTTTCGTCGTCATCTCCGATAAAGTTGTGCTTCACTCGCAAGGCAACATCGCCAAAACCCGCGTGCCGTTCCATTGGCTCCCCTGGTTCCCAGGTTTTTTCCACCGTGTAGGGGTCAATGAAAGCCTGTACTTCAGTTTTATCACTAATGCCAACCCGGATGGCTAAGGCATTCAAACGCAAAATTCGGTCGCGAGGCAACTGGCCGGGTTTGCTATTGATGAGCCGCACCAGGTCGGTTTCAAGCTGTATGTGACCGGGGTCGATGGTATTGGGACTTTCCGTTACGCCAGGCCGGTCGGCATTGAGTGGCCGAAGCTGCCGCTGAGAGCCTTGTGTGTTATCGGAAGTGCCTTGTTTGGTGCGGTTGAGGGTATCGGCAGGAGCTTGGGCCTGAGCGCCAAAACCAGCTAAGAGTAAGCCCAAAAGCAGATAGCGGTTCTTCATACGTGTAGGAAAGGGAGGAGAGTGCGCCTTCTACGAACAAGTACCACAAACAATTCAAAACGGTACAATTACTTTCAAGCTCAGGTTGCGTCCCTGGTTGTAAATGCCCTGTCGGCCAGTGGGAGAGGCTGCATAATACTCGAAGTATTTCAGCCGATTAAGGTGCGACTGATATACCGTGTTGAACACGTTGTCGAGTTGCACAAACATTTGCAGAATTTCGCGCTTAGTTGGGCCACCCGTGAGGTTGGTGCCTGCGCCAAACCCTACCAGAGCATAGCCGGCCGTACGGGTTTCGGTGTTATCAACGGCGTAGAAACGGTTTTGCGGCGCGTTGTAATCTAGCACTGCCCGCAGGTAGGCGTTGGTTAGTGGCCCCCAGGTACTTTGGCTGGTCAGGCGCACTTCGGAGCGTGTGCGCAGGGGCGGAATAAACGGCAAATACTTAGCGGCAGCACCATTGATTTCCAGTAGGCTAACTTCTTTATTTAGGCCCGTAACGTAAGCCAAGCTGTTGTTGACAGCCAATGCGGGCAGGGCCTTTGGGTGCAGGTTTACTGTTACTTCGGCCCCGTAAAGCCGCGCCCGGCCCTGCTGGTATTGGTAGGTGGTGTTGCCGGGTACGATAATGACCGGCTGCCCATCGGGGCCATTGAGGCGGGCTTGGTAGATGTAGTTATCGATGGCGTTGTTGAAGACACTTACGCCTACTTCCGCATCGGGCAAGTAGGCGCTCAAGCCCACATCCTGCTGCAAGCTGAACTCTGGCCCGAAGCTGCGGTTGCCTAAATACACAATGTGGGCGCCGGGGTCGAGGCCATTGGAACCTACTTCCGTGATGTTGGGCGCCCGGTAGCCCCGGGCCACGTTGGCCCGCAGCAACAGCCGCTCCGTGAGGTTATACGTCGCGCCCAAGCTGGCCGAAACGCCCCGATAATGCGTGCGAAAGGCGGCAAACTGCGGGTCGGCACCATTCACTTCGGCGGCACTCAACTGCCGGGCGAAACCGGTAGTATAATCCGGGCCCACGTAGAAGTCGGCCCACTTCAGTAAGCGCATGTCGTAGCGGATGCCGCCCGAAAGGTCGAGCTTGCCCAAGGTTTTCTTGAGGTAAACGTAGCCGCCAACATCAGCCAAAGAGTAGTCGGGGATAGGGAAATCGGTGGCGGCGCGGTTGTGGTTGGTTTGGTACATGCCATTTAGGCCCAAGGTGGTTTCCAGGCCGAGCCACGCGGGAGCGGCGTAGCGCACGTCGTAATTGTAGGTGTTCAACGCTACGGCCAAGCCAGCTTGCGCGGGCGCCGTGGGGTGGTTGTACTCGCGGCGCACGTTTTGCTGCGCGCCGAGCAGCGCCTGTACTTCCCCACTACCCACCTTCAACCGGGTGCGGCTGAGCAGCCGGTAATGCTGGATGCGCTGGTGTAGCGCGTTGATACGGTAGGTGCTCAGGTCGGCCGTGGGTACGAGCGGGCGGTTTTTGATGTCGTCTTGGTCGCCCTCGGCTACTTGCCGCGTAAACTGCCGGCTTAGGGAGTCGCGGCTGCCGTCGGGTATTTCCTGGCGGTTGTCGTAGAGCGTGGCGTAGAGGTGCGTGGAGCCCCACGGTTTTTCCACTCCGGCCATCGTGGTTACATTCAGCTCCCGAAACGCGGTGCCATACACGCGGCCTTCCAGAGCGTTGCGGTAGGCTTGTGCCAATCGATAAGAGCCCCGTGCCGCGTATTGCCAGCCGCTTTCATTGTAATTCAACCCCACGGAGGTACCGAACAAGTTGTTGTTGGTTTGGTACTCGGTTAGGGCGTCGCCGTGGAGCTGGCCGGCCGGGCCATTGGGCAGGCGAGACAGCATATTGATGACGCCCGCCACCGCATCGGAGCCATAAATCAAGCTGGCCGGACCTTTCACCACCTCTATCCGGTCGATGTCGTACTGGTCGATTTCGATGCCGTGCTCGTCGCCCCACTGCTGGCCTTCTTGGCGCAGGCCGTTGTACATGGTGAGCACCCGGTTGTAGCCCAAGCCCCGAATAAAGGGCTTGGAGATGTTAGGACCGGTAGTGACGGCGCTCAACCCCGGCACACCTTTCACGGCCGCCTCAATCAGATTGCCGTTGCTGTTGAGGTTCACTTCCCGCTTGCTAAGCACGGCAATAGGCACCGGGCTTTTGCGAATTTCAGTGGCCCGGCTCACGCCCGTTACCACCACTTCGGCCAGCGCTGCGGGTATGGCCGTGAGGTTGACTGTGGCTTCCGTGGCTTGGCCGGCTGTCACGGTTAGTTGCTGCCGCTGAAGCTGATAGCCTACGCTGGAGAATACTACGGCATGCATTCCAGCGGGCACCGCCCGCAGCTCATAGCGGCCTTGCGCATCCGTAGACGTACCAAGCGTAGTGCCCGGCAAAGCCACTGTGGCTAGTTCCAGGGCTTTGCCGCCCGCCAATACTTGCCCCCGAATTGTGCCCGTTAGGCTTTGCGCTTGGGTGCCGCGAACGGTAGTCAGGAGCAGAAAAAGCGTCAGGAAGTAGGAGAGCTTCATAACAAGTAGGGAAAGGCAGCAGACCAGTTTGGAGTGGTCTTTAAGCCCGGTTAAAAAAATATTTAGACGAACCTAAAAGTGTTGGCAAAAAAATGCGCGGCAGCTAACAGCTACCACGCATTGCAAGATTCATCCGAAGAAAGTTTCGAATAGCAGATACACGTTCAGCGCGATGATGATGCCCGACACCAGCCAAGCCATCGTCTGAACCCAAGGCCGGTTCACAAACACGCCCATCTTGGCTTTGCTACCCGTAAAGAGTACTAGCGGCACCACCGCGAAGCTTAGCTGAAAACTTAGAATTACTTGGCTCAGCACCAGCAGTTGGCCAGTGCCTTTTTCGCCGTAGAGCAAAGTCACAATCAGGGCGGGCACCACCGCAATACCGCGCGTGATAAGCCGGCGCAGCCACGGTTTCAGCTTGAGATTAAGGAAACCTTCCATCACAATTTGCCCCGCCAGCGTGCCAGTCAGCGTCGAGTTCTGACCGGAAGCCAGCAACGCCACCGCAAACACGATACTGGCCGCGCCCGCGCCGAGTACCGGGGCCAGTAGCTTATGCGCGTCACTGATGTCGGCCACCTCGTGCAAGCCGTTTTGGTGAAAGGCCGCCGCCGCGGTAATCAGAATAGCGGCATTCACGAAAAACGCCATGAACAGCGCCACTGTCGAGTCGATGGTAGCAAACTTAATGGCCATGCGCTTGCCGCTTTCCGTTTGCTCGATGGCGCGCGTCTGCACGATGCTGGAGTGCAAATACAAGTTGTGCGGCATCACGGTAGCGCCCAAAATGCCGATGGCAATGTACAGCATCTTGGGATTGGTGACCACCTGCGGCTGCGGTACGAGCCCGCCCAGAATGCCAAACCAATCGGGCCGGGAGACAATGATTTCGTACAGAAAACAGCCGAATATCACCACAATCAGCCCCGCTATTATGCTTTCCAGCACGCGGAAGCCGCGGCTCTGAAACAGCAGCACCACAAACACATCCAGGATGGTAAGCACCACGCCCCAGGTAAGCGGCAAGCCAAACAGCAAGTTCAGGGCGATGGCCGAACCAATAACCTCGGCCAGGTCGCAGGCGGCAATGGCTACTTCGCACAGAAACCACAGCACCATGGCCACGGGCTTCGAGTAATGGTCGCGGCAGGCTTGCGCCAAGTCGCGGCCCGTCACGATGCCCAGCTTGGCCGCCAGGTGCTGAAGCAGCATGGCAAACAAATTGGAAACCAAGACAACCGATAACAGCGTATAGCCGAATTGGGAGCCGCCGGCAAGGTCGGTGGCCCAGTTGCCGGGGTCCATGTAGCCAACCGCCACCATCAGGCCCGGTCCCCAAAAAGCTAGCAGTTTGCGCCAAAAAGAGGCATTTTGGGCCGGCACCTTGATGCTGGCGTACACTTCACTCAAGGAGTTGCCACTACGCGCCCGCCGCCAACCCGTTTCTGCTACGGGCGTAGCTACCGGCGGCGCCGGTGGAATTTCAGTAATAAGGGGCATAGAGTCAGGCACTAAAGAACGCACAAGATAGCAATTTTAGAGGTGTCTAAAATTATTTTTAAGACAGTATAAATACTGTTAAGCGCTCGAAATAGTTTTCGATTGTGTGAGTGATTTAAGCTGTAATCGTTGAAAGCCGCTTTACCAAGTTCACGCCTGTCATTTCGGGCGAAGCGAAGAATCTGATTTTTCGGCTGGCCTTGGCTTTCAGATTCCTCGTTCCGCCCGAAATGACAAACCCGTCTTCATTTTCAATTGTGTTGATCAAGAATAGCCTTGCAATTTTTCAAGCCAAAAAAAAGGGCGTTGCAACCAGTGCAACGCCCTTTTTTCGCCCGTTTGACGAGCTAGCGAGTTAACTCAACCCAGCCTTTGCTGGTTTTCCCGTTTCGGTCCGTTAGCAGATAGTAGTAAACACCGGCCGGCTGGTCGGCTCCGTCCCAGTCGTTTTGGTAGCTGGCGTATTCCTTCACCATTCGGCCCCAGCGGTTGAAAATCTGCACCTTCGAGCCTATTTCATCCCGGGTCAGCACGAACACGTCGTTCTTGCCGTCCTTGTTTGGCGTGAAAACGTTGGGGGTTTCGAAGTCGCGTACCACTTGCTCTTGCGTGGCTTCACTGGACGGGCAGTCGGTGGTGCCGGCGCGGTTGATGATGTGCAGCCTGAAGCGGTAGGTGCCTCCCTCACGCAAAATCAACTCGTTTGGAGTGAAGCGGCGCGAGAAAGTCACTTCTGGTTCGCCGGTAAGCGGATTCTTATCGACATCGGCTATGCGCTGGTAGGTCCAAGTGGAAATAACCGCGGCGGTATCGGTGGAGTTGGCAGGGCGTGGTACCACCGACGTGTTCTGGAAAGTGAAAATGCGCGGCGGAATTCGTTCTTTGTCGGCAATGCCATTAAGGGAAAAGGCGGCCCGGCTAACGACCAGGAAACGGGCCGTAAGCGTTGGCGTTACGCGGATAAGAATGGAAGACGTATCGACGCAGGTAGGAATAGGCTGCTGACGAAAGTCCTGCGCGTTGATATGTACCCGGTAACGCGTGGTTTGCGATGGCCGCACCGTTATGGTTGGTTTGGTCATATCGGCTGTTGCCAAACCGTCGGCGGGGTCCCAGCGGTACGTGTAAACCGCAGTTCGGGGAAGCGGCGTGGGCGTGCCAATGCCTTGCAAGACAGAGTCGGGGCGAGCGAGCGAGGCTGTTAAACTAACGGACGTATTGACGCAGATAGACGTGGTGTTGGCCGCGGCCACTATGCGGGCCGAGTTGCGCCCCTTCACTGAAATCACAATAACCCGCGACTGTTGCCCGATAACGGGGCAGCCGTTGTCCCGAATCTGCACTGGGATACGAAAGGTTTGGTCTTTATAGAAAACATCCGGTTGAAGATCTAGCACCCCAATCGGCCGGCGTGTACCGTTGCCTATCACGCGGAACGTGCCCACGTCTTCGGGAAGATAAGTGGTCTGACTGGGCGAAGTAGCTACCAGCGCCGGATACGTAACCGAGAGCAGGTCGTTGGGGTTGGGATCAGTGAAACGTACCAGCACGCGGGTGTAGTTGCAAGTAGACGCCGTGATGAACGTAGAGTCGTTGGTATTGACGATCTGTACCCCCGAGTTGGCGTTGTTGCCGCTAGCTACCGGCGTAGCCGGAACCCCATTGGCGCAGTTGATAACGACCACCAGAATGTCCCGGCGCACAGTTCCTATCAAGGTGCGTATCCCCCCCACAAGCCGGTATTCCGCAACTCTGCCCACCACTACGTACTTGTTTTTCGCGCTGTTGATTGCGTTGTCGTAGAAATAGGGAGTGAAAGTGAAGCTGCCGATGCTAGGGTTGAATAAGAAGGTAGAAGTTCCGGTTTTCACGGGGCAATTACCAGTGAAAGCGAAAGAGGCAATCGGGAGAGTGGGGCTGTATACGCCGCCGTTAGGCAGTGTCCCAACACAAGGGCTACCACCATTTTGGGCCGTCAGGTCAATATTAGAACCCACGCTAAACCTTTGGTAGGGCAGCGGATCGTTGCAGCCTTGCAGGGGCGCGGCCAGTGAGTAAACTAATTCGTCGCCATCGGCGTCGGTGGCAGTGAAGTTGAGAGTCGTTTGCTGCTGATAGCAAACAAACGGAATGGGTACGTTGAGGCTGTCGAACTTAGCCGAGCTGTTGCTGATGCTCTGGTTGTTTATTAGGTTGTTGAGCGTGGCTTCGTAGTACATGTCCGTATCGCCCTGGGTATTGCCCAAGGTGGGGCGGGCATTCACTTCCACACTCAGGCGCCACTCGGCGGAGGGAGGCAAGGTGACAGTAGCTTCGAAGCGGCCGGTTTGGTAGTTGGTAGGCAAGCCCGCTCCGCAAGGATTCGGGCCGCTGGGGGCACTGGCGCAGTAAGGCGACCCAATTGAGCTACCACCAATCAAAGGCATTGTGATGGTGCTACCCGTAAATCCGCAGCCCGTGTTTCGGTAAAGCAAGCTGACGCTAGTCGGTAGGGCGGCGCCTCCACAGTCGCGAAAGATGCGCAACGTGACCTTATAGCGGTTGGGTATCCCCGTAACCGGAGTATAAGTTAATTCGCCGCCTTGGAAGTGGGATGCAGTGACGGAGTGGAGCCCTGAGAAAAGCAAACACAGCGCCGTAACAAGAAAGTTGAAAAGTAAAGTTTTTCGCATAAATGGATGAATGATGGAAACAATGGAGCCATAGGATGGGGGGAAGGTATAAAGTTAATATACCCATAAAAAAAGAGCGACACTCTTTTTTTATGGGTACCAGGCAGAAGGTCTAGTAGAGAAGCAAAGCACACGTGCTCCTTATGGCAGGCTCCTTGGTTTATTCGACCACTAAGCGGCGCGTGTACCGCGTGTCGCCTAGTTGGGTTTGCACCATATACAAGCCGCTTTGCAAGCCGTTCAGATTTACGCTCACTTCCTGCTGACCCGCAGCAAGCTGCACCGTACGAGTGGTGCGGCCCAGCACGTCGCGCAACTGAATAGTGGTAGGCGTGCGAACCACGGCTGGCAGCCGAACCGCAACGCTCTGGGTGGCAGGGTTGGGCGACAATTGTAGCAAGCTAGATACGCCATTTTTCACGGCGGCCGGCACGTAAGCCCGGTTTTCAAGCACCAAAATCCGGTCGTCGGTGGCAGCGGGGGTGCCGCGGTTGTCGCGGTTGCTAGTGCCCACGTACACGCGCCCCTGCGGCGACACGCAAATGGCGCGCAGCCGGCCGTAGGTTCCAACCCACAGATTATTCTGGCCGGCTACTTGGTCACCGGCGGAGTTGAGCTGCAATTGAGTGAAGGTGCCGGCTTTCAGGCTAAGCATAAGCAGGGAGTTGTTCCACTGCGGAATGGCCGGGTGATTGTAATAGGTGAGGCCGCTTACGGCCAGAGTGGGCGTATAGGAAACGAGAGGCTCGCGCACGTTGTTGGCGGCGCAAAAGGGTTGCTCGGTAGTTAGGTTGCAGAACCCTTCCACGCTGGGCCAGCCGTAGTTGCGGTTCACGTCTATCAAGTTCACTTCGTCCTCGATGTTTTCGCCGTGCTCCGAGCTGTAAATGCGGCCCGATGGAGCCTGCGTCAAGCCCTGCGGGTTGCGGTGGCCAAGGGAGTACATCAGGCTGCCGGGTATGGGGTTGTTGGCTGGCACAGTACCGTCCAGGTTCATCCGCAAAATCTTACCGTTCAGCGAAGCAGGCGTTTGTGCATCAGAACGCTGCTGGGCGTCGCCGGTGGTCATAAGCAGCGTGCGGTCGGGGAGGATAAGCAGGCGCGAACCGCTGTGAGTGGTAACGGCCGTGATGTTGCCGAGCAGCACCGTTGGGCTGCTGAGCGTGTTGGCCGTGGCGGAATAGGTGTAACGCACCAGTTTTTCCTTGAGCGTACCCGCATCGGTATAGTTATACACAATATACACGTAGGGCGAAGTGGCAAAGTCGGGGTGCAGGACCATGCCCAGCAGGCCACTCTCGCCAGTTTCGGTTACGTCGGCCACCGTAAGCAGCGGAATAAGCTGGCCGGTGTTGGGGTCGATGCGGCTGATACGACCCGCGCGCTCTGTCATCCACAGAAAATTGTCGGGCCCCCAAAGGAGCTCCCAGGGCGTGTCGAGGTTGCCGGTAAGGGCGGAAGCCGAAACGGTGGTGCTGCCAACAGGATACGTAGCCAGCACTGGGCCTTGCTGAGCAACGGCCGAAGCCGACAACGAGCCAAGCAAAAGCAGAGTAGCGAAAGATTTCATAGGCAGTAAAAAGTGTAGGAGTGATGGGATACTGAATAACTTAATCAACGCAAGAAAGTATACAATGGATGGGCTTACTGGCTGCTGATTTATTGAAAATTTGGCGGTGAGCCGTAGCAAATAGGCTTGTCTGTAGGTCTCGCAAACGCATTTTTAGGCGTTTTGCAATTATTTGGCCCGGCCACCAGCTTGTTTTTAATTTTTGCAGTTTTCAAGAAAATAAATGACGCCCACCGAGTACTTGCGCGACGACCAGTTCTTAGTCAGCACCGATCCGGCCCGGCTGGATATAACCGTTATTCACCGGTACTTGGCTGAGGAGTCTTACTGGGCCAAAAACATACCGCTCGAAACCGTAACGCGGGCCATTGCCAACTCCCTGAACTTCGGCCTCTATACGCCCGATGGCCAACTTGTTGGCTTTGCGCGGGTGGTGACGGACCGGGCCACTTTTGCTTGGCTCTGCGACGTGTTTGTGTTACCTGCTTACCAGGGGCAGGGACTTGCGAAATGGCTGATGCGCGTGGTATGGTCACATCCCGAGCTACAAGGCTTGCGCCGCCAGTTGCTGGCCACTCTTGATGCGCACGGTCTTTATCGGCAGTTCAACTTCCAGCCGCTTGCCGCCCCCGAACGGTATTTGGAAGTAAGGCACCCCAATCCTTACGGCGCAGGAAGTGCCCCTACAGAGCGCAACTAGTTGCAGGATATTGACAAAGAGAGAGGAACGTGAGGTGACTGAAAAAATTAGGGCTATAAATAGAATAAATAGTATATAACTGTTCGCGGTTGCGCCTATATTTAGAGGCTCATTTTAGCTGATCTATTTTTCATCCATTTCTTTCGTTCTATGCTTACACCTTTATTTATGCGCTCCGGGGCGCAGTCCTTTTGTGCTGCACGGTGGTTGCTGCTCTTTGTCTGGCTAACGGCGGTTAGCGGAGCATGGGCTCAAACGGCCACTATCGGCTCAACGGTTGTACCAGTGGTTGGTCCAGCTACCAGTTCCTACTTGTACGGCCCAATTTATCGGTCAGCCGCCACTTCTATCTTCAACTATTCCCGCTACGCCCACTTGTACACCCCAGCCGAGTTGGGAGTGCCAGTTGGCACCGTTATTACGCAGCTAGCATGGCTGAAGTCGGATGCCGGTGAGCTAACCGGCAACAACGTATTCACTGTGTTGCTGAATAATAGCACCGCTACTGCGTTGACTTCGGGTGCCACCTGGGCTAACTTAAGTGCTGGTGCTACGTCGGTTTATACCTCTTCCACCCAGCAGTTCACGGGCGCAGCCGGCACTTATTTCAGTGTCACACTTAGTCGGCCCTTCACTTATACCGGCGGCAACCTGCTGGTGCTGCTCGACCACCAGAAGCTAGGTACCGCAACGGCTGCGGTCAACTTCGTAACCAACCCGGCGGCTGGCTTGGCAGTGGGCGCCGCCGATAGTAATCCGATTACGGCCTCTACGCCCCTCACCACTTCCTCCTACGGCGACCGGCGACCTACGCTGCGCATCACGTACACGCCGGCCACTGCCTGTACTGCGCCGCCGGCCGCGGGCACCACACTAGCTTCCGCTACTGCTATCTGCCCCGGGAGCACCGTAAACTTATCCTTGCAAGGCGCTTCGTTTGGCACGGGGCTCACCTACCAGTGGCAGCAATCGACGGACGGTACCACCTACACAGATATTGCGGGGGCCACCAACCTCACGTATACCACCCCTGCGCTAATGGCTACCCGCTACTACCGGGCCCGCTTAACGTGCAGTGGCCAAGCGGCCACGTCAACCCCCGTGCATGTAACGGTGGGCGCCACTACGTACGCCAGCTTGCCTGTGGTGGAAAGCTTCGAGAACACCTGGCTCAGCCGTTGCAACACGCGCGAAGTACCTAACAGCAATTGGAGCAATACGCCGGCTGCGGGTAACAACTCGTGGCGGCGCGAAGACGATGGTTCCTCGGCTGGTTGGGTGAGCCCTACCTCTTGGAGCTACTCGCCCACGGGCAGCCAAGGCACTCACTCGGCCCGCTTCCACAGTGGGCAGGCCAGTAGCGGCTCGGTAGGCACCTTAGATTTGTTTGTCAACCTAAGCCAGGCCGGCGGCAAGCAGCTTTTCTTTGACTACCTCAATACCACCGGCAGCGACTCGCTGACCATCCATGTCTCCACCGACGGCGGCGCTAGCTTCGGGCCGGCTTTGCTTCGCTTGGGCGTGAGCGGAACATCTACAACGGGCTTTAGCTCCAGATTCTTGCTGCTCAATACCACTTCCGCTACGGCTGTTATCCGTTTCCGGGGCCGGGCCGACTTTGGCGTAACGGACATCGGGCTCGACAACATCCGGCTCGAATCCTCTACCGGTTGCTTGCCGCCTGTAAACTTAACTGTTACCAGCACTACCACTACCTCGGCTATCATTACGTGGCAAGGCACAGGTACCGGCGCGTACAACATCCAGTACGGTCCGTCGGGCTTCACGCCAGGCCAAGGCACCACACTTACCAACGTAACCAGCCCGTACACGCTAACTGGCTTGCAGCCGGGCATGCAGTACCAATTCTACGTGTCGCAGATCTGCGGTGCCACCCAGTCCAACTTGGTTGGGCCTGTGGGATTCACCACCCGGATTGCAAACGACGACCCCTGCGGTGCCCTCTCTCTGACTTTAGGCAGCGACTGCACAACGCCGGTGCAAACCACTAATGCCGGCGCTACCACTACCACGCCCAGCGGCTACACCAACGGCGGTAGCACGGGTTGTGGCCCCAGCAGCCTAACGCTACCCAAAGACGTGTGGTTTAAGTTTCGGACAGCTACCTCGGGTCTTGGTTCCACCGAAGTAACCCTAACCGTAATAGGCGCACCGGCCAACGTGATGCGCGTTTTCACAGGGGCCACTTGTACCGGGATTCTCGCGCCGGTTATCAGCGGCTGCGCAGCGTCGAATTCCTCGTCAGTGGCTGCTCCGGTGCTGGCCTTAACCAACCTGACGCCCAACACCGACTACTACGTGCAGGTATCGGGCTACAGCAACACCGCGACGCTCGGCAACTTCACAATGTGCGCCGTGGCCCCGAGCAACTGTCCGGTTCCTGTTGGCCTGGAGGCAAGCACCATTACTGCTACCACGGCTACCCTAACCTGGTCGGTGAATTCGACCACGCCGAGCGGCACCTTCACGCTGGAGTATGGCCCGCAAAACTTCACGTTGGGTACTGGCACCCGCATCACGGGCGTCTCCGGCCTGGCCCGGACGCTCACGGGCCTGAACCCCGATACCCAGTATTGCTTCTACGTGCGGCAAGAATGTGGCCCCGCCAGCGGTAACAGCGCCTTCTCGGGGCCTGTATGCTTCCGCACCACCATTGCACCTACCGGGAACGATGAGCCTTGTGGCGCCACCGCCCTCACCGTAGGTTCGGGAGCCTACGGTCCGGTGCTCAACGCATCCAATATCGGAGCCACCAATACCACGCCCAACGGCTATTCTTCCATTGGTTGCTCTATCTCCGGTGCTCCCAAAGATGTGTGGTTCACTTTCACCACGCCAGCGGGCACTTCTGGTGTTGCGTTGCTGGTAACGGGCAATCCGGCGGGGCAGGTGCGCGTGTTCTCCGCTACTAGCTGCAATGGTCCCTTTACCCAAATCGGTTGCAAAGCCGGCCCCGGCCCCAACACGGCGGCTGGCAACTTAGCCCTTACCGGGTTGGCAGCCAACACCACTTACTACGTGGCAGTATCGGGCTTCGGCACCAACGACTTCCAAGGCGCCTTTACTGTTCAGGCGGGTACCGGCGGTGTCTTGCTTTCCACCGGCCAGGGCGAGCTAGTGAACGGAGAAGTGCGAGTGTACCCCAACCCGAGCCACGACGGGCACCTGAATCTGGTTATCCGCGGGGCGGGCTCCGAGAAGACGGCGCAGGCCGTGCTCGTCAACAGCTTGGGCCAGCAGGTGCTCCAACAAATGGTTGTGTTGCAGGGCGGGCAGGCTACGCAGGCACTAGCCGTGGAGCAACTGGCCAAGGGCTTTTACACCCTGCGTTTGCGCGTAGGCCACCGCACCATCACCCGCAAGGTCGTTCTTGATTAGTCTTTGCATTAACTTGATTACCATAAAAAAGGGAGGAAATTTCTTCCCTTTTTTATGCTCCATAACAAGCTGTTTTGACGCACCTCGCGCTTTAAATTTCTCTGATGAAAATTGCCCTCGCTGCTCAATGGCACCCGCTAACAACCCCGCTGCTCCCCGACGAAAAGCGTCGGGAGGCAGCTTTTCAGCAACTGGTTGCTGCTTACAGTGCTTCCGGCCGGCATTACCACACGCTGCGGCACGTGCAAGTACTGCTTGATGCCGTGCAGGCAGACGCCGCCACCCTGCACGATGTGGAAGTGGTACAATTGGCTGTTTGGTTTCATGATGCGGTGTATAACCCATTGCGCGACGACAACGAAACCCGCAGTGCCGAACTGGCCTCTGCGTTTCTAGCCGAAACTGTGCTCGCTCAAAGCCGGCAGCAGCGCGTCGTGCTGCTCATCGAACGAACCAAAGACCACACCCAAGCGCAGCCCGACGACGATACCGACTTGCAACTGTTTCTTGATGCGGACCTTGGCATTCTGGGTGCCCCAGAAATTGAATATTGGCAATACGCCCAGCAGGTGCGCCAGGAGTATGGGTTAGTACCCGACTTTCTATACCAACGGGGCCGCCGTAGAGTGTTGGAAAAGCTTCTGACAATGCCCGCGCTTTACCGCACCGCTGTCTACCGCACCCGGCTCGATGCCGCCGCCCGGCAAAATCTGCAAGCGGAGTTGCGGGCTTGGGAGCAAGGCGGCCTGTAGACTTTCGGTTGCCGTTGCTAGTAAAGCAGCTTCTGCAACGACCATCGGGCCGGGGTGTCCTTGCTCGGTGTTGCGTAGGTTGCGCTTCTTGTTTCGCTTATTATTTCACTGATGCGTTTTCTTTCCTGCCTCGGGCTGCTGCTCATTGCTTTCACTGCTCTTGCCCAAACGCCTACTGCTCCCGCGGGGGCCCTGGCTCCGCTTACCGTTGAAAAAATAATGCGCGACCAAGCGCAGTGGATAGGTACTTCGCCGTCGGGTATTTCTTGGGGCGAGGATAGCAAGCACATCTATTTCAATTGGAACCCGGAGAAAAATCGTCGGGATTCTCTCTACCAAGTGTTGCCGGCGGGCGGCGCGCCCCGCAAAGTAAGCGCGGCGCAACGGGTCTTGCCCGCTCGCGAGGGCCACTATGATGCCAAGTACACTCGCAAAGTGTACGAAAAGGACGGCGACATTTACTTGCTCGACCTGAAAACCCAGCGCATCCGGCGCATAACCAACACAGCCGAGCGCGAAACCGACCCTGCTTTCGCTCAGCGGGGCCAATTGATTGTGTATACCCGCGCCCAAAACCTCTACACCTGGGACCCGACCACCGGCGAAACCATCCAGCGCACCGATTTCCGGCGCGGATTCAAACCCGGTAGTCCACTGCTCGACCAGTCAGATCGGTTTCTGCGGGCTCAGCAACTAGCTCTGTTTGAAGTAATCCGGCAGCGCGACCAAGACCAGAAAGCCCGGGAAAAACAGCAGCGGCTTTTGGCCCGTCTACGGCCCAAAGCCATCTACATCGGCCAGCAAACTGTGCGCGACCCGCAACTCAGTCCCGACGGCCGCTACGTAACCTACACGCTAGCGCAAGAGCCTACCACAACCAAAGCCACCGTAGTGCCCAGCTTCATCACGGCTTCCGGTTTCACCGAGGATCTTTCCTCTCGCACTAAAGTGGGTTCGCCGCAAACCACTTACGAGCTAGGTATTTATGATGTAGTCCGGGATACCACCTTCACGCTAGGCTACCGCGAGTTGAAAGGCCTCGACGAACAGCCTGCTTACCGCAAAGAATATCAGCTTCCAGTGAAAACGCCTCAACCCGCCGACACAAGCAAAGCCACGGCTGCCCGCAAGCAGAAGCCTGCCGCCGAAACGCGCCGTGTTCGGGCATACGGGCCTTTCTGGTCGGAAGATGGAGCGCATGCGTTTCTGGTGGTGCGCGCCGCCGACAACAAAGACCGGTGGATTGTTGCTCTGGACCCAGCCACCCAGAAAATCAAGTTGCTGGACCGTCAGCGCGACGAAGCCTGGATTAATGGTCCTGGCATCGGCTACGACGAAGGCAACGTCGGCTGGCTCGACAACCGCCGCATCTGGTTTCAGAGTGAGGAAACCGGCTACTCCCACCTCTATACTGTGGATGTAGTTTCCGGTTGGAAAAAAGCCTTAACCAGCGGCAAATTTGAAATTCAAACTGCCCAGCTTAGCCGCGACAAAAAAACGTGGTACCTGACGGCCAACGCTACGCATCCCGGCGAGACGCACTTCTACCATATGCGCCTCGAAGGCGGTGCGCTCCAGCAAATCACCAGCTTGGTGGGGGGCAACGAGGTAACGGTTTCACCCGACGAAAAACTAGTGGCCGTGCGCTACAGTTCTTCCAACTCCCCTTGGGAACTATATGTGCAACCCAACAAGCCGAATGGTACCGGCGGCCGTATACGCCAACTCACCCACAGCACAACCCCCGAGTTTGAAGGTTACCCTTGGCGCAAGCCCGAAGTCATCAGCTTTAAAGCCCACGATGGGGCCGATGTCTACGCCAGACTTTACCGCCCGGCTACTCCCCAGGCGCAGGGCCCGGCCGTAATTTTTGTGCACGGCGCTGGCTATCTGCAAAATGCGCATAAATGGTGGAGCCAATACTCGCGCGAATACATGTTCCACAACCTGCTCGTAGACAAAGGCTACACCGTTCTCGACATCGACTACCGTGGCTCGGCTGGTTACGGCCGCAACGTACGTACCGGCATCTACCGCGCCATGGGCGGCCTCGACCTGCAAGACCAAGTGGACGGGGCCAAACTCCTTACCAGCAAGTATGGCGTCAACGCTCAGCGCATCGGTATTTACGGCGGTTCCTACGGCGGGTTTATCACCCTAATGGCCATGTTCACGCAGCCCGACGTGTTCCGGGCCGGGGCCGCTTTGCGCTCCGTCACCGACTGGGCCCACTACAACCACGGCTACACCGACAATATTCTCAACGAACCCTACAACGACTCGTTGGCTTATGCCCGGTCTTCGCCCATCAATTATGCCGCTGGCCTGAAAGGTGCCCTGCTTATGTGCCACGGTATGGTCGATACCAACGTGCATTTCCAGGACATTGTGCGCCTCAGTCAACGCCTAATTGAGTTAAAAAAAGAGAATTGGGAATTAGCGGTATATCCCGTCGAAGACCACAGCTTTGTGGAGCCCAGCTCGTGGACCGATGAGTATCGTCGTATTCTGAAGCTATTTGAAGCGAATCTGAAGCCGGTGCAAACCAGTAGTGGAGCCGGGAATTAAGCTAATAAATCCACTTTCTCACGGCATTTCTTGCTCCCTCAGGTTGAAAATCAAGACACATCTAAAAATCTAAGTTGTCACAACTCCCAACTAAATAGTAGCTTTGCGGCCCTGCCCTGTGGCAGGGCGGGGGCTACCGGCCCCGTCAGCTGACCATTGATTTACCTACTGATGCCGTACGTGTTTACTTCCGAATCTGTTTCGGAAGGCCACCCCGATAAAGTAGCCGACCAGATTTCTGACGCCATCCTCGACGAGTATTTGCGCCAAGATCCTGCCTCTAAAGTCGCCTGCGAAACCCTCGTTACAACAGACTTTGCGCTGGTAGCTGGCGAAATCAAGTCGAAGGCGCGCGTAGAAGCGGAGCCCATCATTCGCGAGGTTATCCGCCGCATCGGTTACAAAAAGCCGGAGTACCTGTTCAACGCTGATACATGTGAGGTGATGAACCGCCTGCACGAGCAGTCGCCTGACATCAACCAGGGTGTAGAACGGGCCAGCGACGAAGAGCAAGGAGCCGGCGACCAGGGTATGATGTTCGGCTACGCTACCAAGGAGACGGAAAACTACATGCCACTGGCGCTCGACCTCTCGCACCGTTTGTTGCAGGAGCTATCGAAGATTCGCAACGAAGGCAAGGAGATGACCTACCTCCGGCCCGATGCGAAAAGCCAGGTAACCATCCGCTACGCCGACGACAACACGCCCGAGGCTATCGAAACCATCGTTGTTAGCACCCAGCATGATGATTTCGACGACGACGAAGCCAAGATGCTGGCCGTCATTTCCGACGATATCAAGAACATTCTGATTCCCCGCGTTAAAGCCCAGCTTGGCGCCGACGTTCAGAAGCTGTTCACGGCCGACATCATCCACCACATCAACCCCACCGGTAAGTTTGTTATTGGCGGCCCACACGGTGACTCTGGCCTGACCGGCCGCAAGATCATCGTGGATACCTATGGTGGCAAAGGAGCACACGGCGGTGGTGCTTTCTCTGGCAAAGATTCTTCGAAAGTAGACCGCTCGGCGGCGTACGCTACCCGTCATATTGCCAAAAACCTGGTGGCCGCCGGCGTTGCCGATCAGGTGCTCGTGCAGGTAGCTTACGCCATTGGGGTAGCGCAGCCAGTAGGCGTGTTCGTAACCACGTATGGTACCACTAAAGTTACCGGCGCCAACGGCCAGAAGCTGACTGACGGTCAGATAGCCGAGAAAGTACAGATGCTGTTCGATTTGCGGCCCTATGCCATTGTGCAGCGCTTAGGCCTGCGCAACCCTATCTTCGCCGAATCAGCCGCTTACGGCCACATGGGCCGGCAGCCCGGCACCAAGGAAGTGAAAGACGTTGATGGCTCTACCCGCACTGTGGAGACATTCACTTGGGAGAAGCTGGATTACGTAGATAAAATCAAAGCGGAGTTCGGTTTGTAATATGTAGCGAAAGCTTGTACTAAGACCCCTCGTTTTGAATTAGTAAACCAAAAAGCCCCGCCTGATACCTCAGGCGGGGCTTTTTGATGCGGCTTAAATGCGGCAGATTCTATAGTCAGTGACTGGTAATTTTCTCTTTATGCTTGGTGATTTGTCGTTTCAACCCATCCGCCGCCGCATCAGCGGCTGCTTCAAATGAAGCAGCATCTTCCTGGGAGAAAAGAGTAGCGCCCGGTACGAATAGCTTAATTTCTACGGTTTTGTTGTCAATCCCATCTTTATTGTTCAGCTTCAGAATTACCTCGCCTTCTGTGACCCGGTCATAGAAGGTTTCAAGCTTGTCGAGGCGCTTCTGGATGAAGTCGAGCAGTTTTTGGTCGGCATCGAAATGCACCGAATGCATCTGTACTTTCATCTGTAGTAGGGTTTAAAGTAGAAAAAGAAACACAACTCAGGCCTTTGGATGGGCCTGTTCAAAAACGGATTTAAGCTTATCTATCGACAAATGCGTGTAGACTTGCGTGGCTGCCAAATTAGCGTGCCCCAGTAAGTCTTTTATAGCATTGAGGTCGGCTCCCTTGTTGAGAAGATGCGTGGCAAAGGAGTGACGCAATACGTGGGGATGTTGCTGAGCAGAGGCTGTGGTTATCTGACTTAAATAGTGCTTTACGGTTCGATAAACGAGCTTTTCATACATCGGCCCACCTTTGTCTGTAACGAGGAGCGCCGTGTGGGTGTTGTCGGAATTAGGTATTTCGCGTTTTCGAAATGCTATATAGCGCTCCAATACGGTTACCAAAGTTTGGTTCAGTGGAACCAGCCGTTGCTTGTTGCCTTTGCCTGTTACACGCACCGTTTGGCCGTGTAAATTCACGTCATCGGGCGCAATACCAATGAGTTCTGACAAGCGGATGCCAGTACCATAAAGCAGTTCTAGCACTAGCTGGTCTCGGGCGCCAATAAAGGTAGCCGGGAATTCAAAGGAGTTAAGCAAGCCATTCAGACTATCCTCTGACACAAATTCCGGTAGCTTTTTAGCCATCTTTGGCGCTTTAATGCGCAGCATCGGATTTCGCCCAATCACGCCGGTGGTCAGCAAAAACTTGAAGTAGGACCGAAGGCAAGCAATTTTGCGGTTGACGGTGCGCGGGTCAAGGTCTTGCTGCATCAACGTCACTACCCACGACCTAATAAGCGTATGATCGGCTTGCGCTAGGTCTGTAAGGTCATAGGCTGTTCTCAGGTAATCAGCAAACTGCCGCAAATCCGTCTGATAAGACAGCAGCGTGTGTGGGCTGTAACGCCGTTCAGACCGGAGGTAATTAAAAAATAAATCCATGCATTGCGCGCTAACCGTTGAGGCTAGACAACCAATGTATGGATTTCAACGCAGTAAAAAAATCGAAACAGTAAGACGCGAAAAAACCGGCTAACGCGCTACAAAGCACCTTAGCCGGTTTAATCCGTAACGAAAAGAAGGACTACGAGTTAGCGTCGTTGCCGTAGGTCACCTGCTTGTAGATGGCCTTTTGCTTCTGCTTGCGGTTGGTGATAGATGGCTTCTGGAAGAACGTGCGACGACGCAATTCTTTTAGCACACCCGTGCGCTCAAACTTCTTTTTGAACCGCTTGAGCGCGCGGTCAACCGACTCGTTCTCTTTGATTTGTACGATGATCATATGTCAATGGGGTTGAAAACTCAGCTTTGAAGGGCCGCAAAGATAATCACGGATTTCACAGATTAAAAATGGATTACGCAGATTTCAAAACTTAAGGTCATGCAACCCATAGAAACCAGCTTAAATTCCACGGAATTCGTTGATTTTATTTCAGGATCGTGCGGGCAATCACCAGTTTCTGAATTTCGGATGTGCCCTCGCCAATCGTGCAAAGCTTGGCGTCGCGGTAGTACTTCTCGGCCGGATAGTCTTTGGTGTAGCCATAACCCCCAAAAATCTGCACGCCCTCATTAGCGGCCCGAACTGCTACTTCCGAAGCATATAGTTTCGCCATTGCCGATTCCCGGTTTACGTTGAGGCCGCGGTCCTTCATATCGGCGGCGCGGTAGGTGAGCAGGGAAGCGGCTTCTATTTCAGTGGCCATGTCCGCTAGCTTAAACCCAATACCCTGGAAATTGCTAATGGGCTGGTTGAATTGCTGCCGCTCTTTCGAGTACTGCAGGGCGGCCTCGTAGGCGCCTTGCGCAATACCTAAGCTTAGCGCTGCAATGCTAATACGGCCCCCGTCAAGTACCTTCAGCGACTGCACGAATCCATCGCCAATATTGCCAATTACGTTTTCCTTTGGCACGCGGCAATCGGTGAATATCATCTCCGTCGTCTCGGAAGCGCGCATACCGAGTTTGTCTTCTTTGCGGCCTGCCGTGAAGCCCGGTGTTCCACGCTCCACAATAAATGCCGTCATGCCGTGTGAGTCGCCAACTTCGCCAGTACGGGCAATAACAACGGCCACGTTGCCAGTCTTGCCGTGAGTGATAAAATTCTTGGCCCCGTTCAGTATGTAGTGGTCTCCGTCCTGGACTGCTACGGTGCGCATATTGCCGGCGTCGGAGCCAGTATTGGGCTCTGTAAGGCCCCAAGCACCAATCCATTCAGCTGAAGCCAGTTTGGGTAGATACTTGCTTTTCTGAGCTTCGGAAGCATGCTGCAAAATATGGCCAGTGCACAGCGAGTTATGAGCTGCCATACTTAAACCAATGCTGCCATCAATTTTTGCTAGCTCGGCAATAGCCGTGACATATTCGGTGTAGCCGAAGCCTGCACCACCGTATTCCTGCGGTACTAAGACGCCCATTAGGCCTAGCTCGCCTAACTTGCGGAAAACATCTACAGGAAACTCTTGTGACTCGTCCCACTTCATCATGTGGGGCTTGATGTGTAGCGCGCCAAAATCGCGCACCATTTGGGCAATCATTGTCTGGTTTTCAGTAGCGACCAGTTCCATGGGCATAAGCGTAAGAAAAGTGGGAATTTAGAGTAGTAACCAGATGAGGGCAGTTTTGGGTTCGTGAAGGTACGATTTTGGCTTGGCTCTAGGTGAGTATAGGATTTCGGCTAGAGGTGCCAATTTTGAAAGGGCGCACCAATTAGGTTACTTTGAGGGTTTTTAGCTGATTTTTACTTGACTAAAGGCTGCTCTACGTAGAGCACGCCCTTTCATTTTTCCGTTTTTCCGCTTGCATGCAACAATCTGCTTTCTGTTCTCTTTCCCGCCTTTGGTTGCTGTGCGTGCCGCTTCTGCTATGGTTGTCTTCTTGCGGTACAACCCGCGTCTACAATCAGCGCACCATGTTCCGGCTCAGCGATGGTAAAGGGTTAGACACAACTCGGTTGCGAGGCGTCGTAAATCGGGTAAACCGGAACTATATTATTCAGCCAAATGATTTGTTGGCTGTGCGAGTGTATACCAACAACGGCGAGCGGATTATCGATCCTAACGGGGAACTACAGTTCGGGGCACCAGCAGGAATGCTGTCTACTGGAGCCAATGGAAGCCGCACATTGGCTTCAAGTACCGGACAGGCTGGATCACAGGCCGGAGACTCGGAATTTCCTGTACAGACAGACGGCACTGTTCGTTTGCCGCTGATAAACAGGATTAAGGTGACTGGCTACACCCTACTACAAGCTGACAGCTTACTGAGGGTGCGCTACGAAGAGTTCTATAAAGGAGTTTTCGTCGTTACTCGCGTCACTAATAGCCGGGTAGTAGTGTTGGGCTCGGTAGGTGGTAGAATAATTCCTCTTGTAAATGACAATATGAACTTAATAGAAGTATTGGCTGCTGCAGGGGGCATTGATGGTAATAGTGGAGGCGGAGCTTCGTTATACCGCTCGGGTGGCAAAGCGTCCAATATCCGTATTATTCGCGGCGACCTTAAAAATCCTCAAATAGAGCAAATAGATTTAACCACTATAAATGGTATGCGACGCGCTAATCTGCAAGTGGAACCCAATGATATTATATACATTGAACCCGTGCGTCGCCCGTTCTCTGACGCGCTTATTGATGCCGGTCCTGCTATAAGCTTAGTAGGTACGGTAATCGGCACTCTGCTCGCTATCATTAGTATTAGCAGAACTCTTTAAACTAATATCAGATATATCTATCTGTACTGCACCGAAATTTTTATTTCACTAAATGGCTGTTAACGAAAACGCCGAACTCGAAGAGCTAATCCGTAACGCCACTGGCGGCGGCGTAAGTGTGCCTACCACCGAACCGGAACCCACGGACGAAGGAGATGGACTGGACTTTGACACCTTGCTATTGGTAGCAAGACGCAGCCTGCTGTGGCTGCTACTGCTCATCGGTTTGGGTTTGACAGGCTCTTGGCTGTTTTTGCGCTACACGAAACCAGTATACCAATCATCTTCGGTCTTGAAAATAGACGAGAAAACGGAAGCTGGCGCACTTGGTTTAGGTGGTGCTCTTGGTACTACTGTTGATAATCAGCAGAGCATTAACAAATTGTCGGGAGAAGTTGAGTTAATTAAATCTAATATTATTTATCGTCGACTGCGCGACTCGCTTGACCTAAACGTGAATTATTACGAGGAAGGAACAGTACTGGAGTCGGAGTTATATGGCATTTCTCCTTTTCGAGTGGAGTACAAGGGGGATATTATTTATAATATCAAGTTTAACCTCAAATTCACTAGCCCGCAGCAATTCCGGCTTAGTTACTTAATAGGCGGCCAAGAACAGACTTCAGAGCACAAATTAAACCAGCCATTTCAAATTGGAGGAATGACCTTGCTAGTGCGGCCTAGCCCCTTGTTTAATAAGGAAGCGCTGGAGCGTAGATATCATTTTATTATCAATGATGAAGGCGCCATCAATGGTTACCTCGACCGCAACTTATTAGTTGAAATAGTAAATCCAAACGCCAACACCATTCAAATTTCTTTTCAAGAATTCAATCCTGCTAAAGCGCGAGCTATTGTCAACAAAATTGACACAGTTTATTTGCAGGAAAAATTAATACAGAAACAAGCCGGTTATGCCAAAACTCTGCAGTTTCTAGATCAACAACTAGGAGAAAATGGGCAGAATTTGCAAGGCGCTGCAAAGGAGTTGCAGAATTTTGTAAAACGAACTAAAACGTATGATGTTCGCTCTAGTGTTACGGAGCTACGGGGTCGGATTGAGAAGCTAGAGGAAGAGCAGCAATTGCTCGACGACAAGCGGCAACTGTTGGAAGATTTGGCGGGTATGGTAGAACGCGGAAGTATAGCTTCGCGCGAAGATGTAACTGTGGAAGAAAGCATTCCTGGTTTGGCTACACTGGCCGACGCGCAGCTTTCGCAACAACTTGGTGAGTTAAATTCTATGTTGTTCGACTTACGCCGGGTAGAGCGTTCCAACAGAGAAACCACAGAAGCTGTACAGTCGCGTAAAGACCGTATAGAATATATTAAGAGCAACATTCGGCGTACGTTAACCCAAAGCCAACTTCAACTGCGTAAGCAGGCGGTGAAGCTGGCTCGTCAACGCGACAATTACAGTGCTGAACTACAACGCCTGCCCGAAAGAGCCACTGAGGAAGATCAGCTGAAGCGTCCGTTGGCACTGTATGAGAATACCTATACTATGTTGATGGGCAAAAAAGCCGACTTCAATATTGCTATAGCTGGTACTACTCCTGATTTTCAAATTCTCTCGCCGGCTAGTATGCCCGGTAACCCCATCTCGCCCGTGCGGCTGATGGTATATGCTATAGGACTGGCTAGTGGTATTGTGTTGGGGTTGGGACTGATTGCAGTCCGGTATCTCATGCACAACACAGTAACTAATGTGCGTGAGCTGGAGCGAGCTACTACGGCTTCGGTACTCGGGGTAATTCCTACTTACGACAAAGAAAGAATGGCGGTATCGAAGCTAGTCGTTGATAAAAGCCCTAAGTCCGCCATCAGCGAATCCATTCGTTCCATACGAACGAACCTGGACTTCATAAGTTCTTCCAAAAAGAAGCGGATGATTTCCGTAACGTCCACTGTTTCTGGGGAGGGAAAGACTTTTGTATCCGTGAATCTAGGCGGCATCATTGCTCTGTCGGAGCAACGTGTAGTGATTCTGGATCTGGATATGCGGAAGCCTAAAGTGAACCTAGCCTTTGGGGCAGAAAACAGTAAAGGTGTAAGTACTATTCTTATCGACAAGCATACGGTGCTGGAGTGTGTGCAACACACTTCGATTCCTACGCTCGACTTTATTTCGGCCGGCCCAACGCCACCCAATCCATCGGAATTAATATTAAGCCCTCGGTTTGATGAAATGCTGGCTGAATTACACCAAGTATATGATGTTATTCTTATCGACACACCCCCAGTGGGACTCGTGACAGACGGCATCTTGATTATGCGCAAAGCGGATATACCTATATATATTGTACGTGCTAACTATTCAAAGAAGACGTTCCTGAAAAATATCAATAAGCTCATTCGGGCAAACAGCTTCACTCGGCTTTGTACTATCCTTAATGATGCTCGTGCAACTGGCCTTTATGGTTATGGCTATGGTTATGGGTACGGCTATGGATATGGCCAGGGCTATTACGAGGAAACCAAACCTGTTGAAAGCACACTGACGCGCTTGCGTAAGCGTTTTTCCTGATACCATCCTCAACTTTTCGTATGGTATCGTTACTGCAAAAATGGTTTGGAAGTAAACCGACTTCGGCTGAACCCCTGACCGGAGGGCTTAGTACCCTCCAAACAGATATGCATTCGCATGTACTGCCTGGGCTTGATGACGGTGCCGAAACAGTAGAGCAGTCCGTGGCGCTTTTGCGGGAGTTGCGGGCCTTGGGCTACCGCAAAGTGATAATGACGCCTCACATTATGGGCGACTTTTACAAGAACACTCCCGAAGGTATCAAGGCGGCATTGGTCGCTATGCAACGCGCTGCCACTGAGGCCGGCTTAGCAGATATGGAGCTAGAGTGCGCCGCGGAATACTATCTGGATGAGTGGTTTGGGCAGCGTCTGGAGCGGAACGACGACCTGCTTACTTTTGGCGGGGCAAAACGGTACTTGCTGTTCGAGACCAGCTATATCAACGAACCCTTCAACTTAGCTGAAACAGTGTTTCGGTTGCAGAGTATGGGATATCAGCCCGTGCTGGCTCATCCCGAGCGTTACACGTACTTTTACGGGCGCTTTGATGATTTGAAAAGGATACGCGAGAACGGGGCTCTGCTGCAAGTAAATCTTAATTCGTTGGCCGGGTACTATTCATCGGGGGCTAAAAGAGTGGCCGAAAAGCTAATAGATGCTCATATGGTAGATATGGTGGGCACTGATGCACATAACATCAAGCATACCCACATACTGCGTGACAAAACGTTGGCGACTGAATACCTGCTCAAGTTGTTGGAGTTGCCTCTATTGAACAACACTTTATAGAAAATCGGATGGTTGAATTATTCACTGGTTGCCGTTCATTCATCTGTATTTTTGAGCGACCAGCCGGTTAGCAATTCAACTATTCACTCTATGATTTTCGTCACCGGCGGTAGCGGCCTTGTAGGAAGTTTCCTGATTCCGGCGCTAGTGGCGCGCGGCTTAGCCGTGCGTGCGCTGTACCGTGAGCAGATACCAGCTATTGAGGCTGCTGCGGCAGTGGAATGGGTGGAAGGAGATGTGCGTGATTCGGCTTTGTTGAAAACCGTTTTAGAAGGAGTGTCTCACGTATTTCACTGCGCCGGTCTCGTGTCATACGCGCCACAAGACGAGGAGGCGTTGCTACAGGTAAATGTCGAGGGCACAGCGGCCGTGGTGGATGCTTGTTTAGAGCGGCCAGGACTGCGGCTTTGTCAAGTATCGTCAGTCGCGGCGTTAGGCGGCGCTTCTATGGAGACGGAAGAGGCGCCGCCTAGCGCAACTCCACAGGTTCTCGATGAACAAAGCAAGTGGGATTTAGGAGCGGCACATGGGGCCTATGCCACGTCAAAATACTTGGCCGAACTAGAAGTGTGGCGAGGCATATCGGAAGGGCTTTCGGCTATTATGGTCAATCCATCTGTGATTTTGGGCCCCGCTGACTGGACCCGTAGCAGCACCCGCCTCTTCCGCTACGCCTGGGAACAACACTATTTCTACACGCCTGGCAGCCTCAATGTAGTGGATGTACGAGATGTGGTAGACATGATGCTGCATCTTACGCTGGACTCACATGCGAGCGGCGAGCGGTACGTGCTAAACGGCGGCACCTTGCCCTTACAAGAGTTCCTGAGTCAGGCGGCTGCCTGCTTCGGCAAAAAGCCGCCTACTATTGCTGTGCCCGATTGGGCTGCTGAAACTATCTGGCGCCTAGAGCATATACGAGCCATCTTAACCGGCGCACGACCTCTTATCACCAAAGACACTGCCCGTGCTGGTCGTCGTCGGACTACCTACCGCGCCGATAAAGTGAAGCGCGCTACCGGAAAGTCATTTCGGCCGCTCCAAGAAACCATAGAATGGTGTTGTAGCGAGTTAGCGAGTAATGAACTGGCCAAATAGCGAGGCAACAAGTTTGGAAACCTGTTTGTGCAGATTCAGTAACTAGCACTAATACAATCTTAAGCGCATTAGTCTACCGTTTCACCACCTCAACACTCAGCTATCTTACCATTTCAGCATGAACTTGCCGGCCTCCGGTGCGGTTGTTGTATATTAGGCCATAACCCTTTTGAAGGGCATTTCTACCCGACTAAGTTTGCTAAGGCTGCCGTTTTGACGGTCTGGCACTTGATTGTAGCTGAATGAGAATGAACGAAAATTTTGAGGACCGGGACGAGGTATTGGACACCGTGCGCCGTTTCGAGCGAATGGTAGCCCACAATGAGCCCGTCTTTTTTGATTTGGCCGACTTCGAAAACATCATCGACCACTACACCACCAACACCCAATACGACAAAGCCTTACAGGCTTGCGAAGCCGCTATTGCCCAATACCCTTTTAGCACCGAGCTACTCATCGACCGGTCACAGGTGCTAGCCATGAAAGGCGAGTACACAGCGGCAGCCACGCAGATTGAAAATGTGGCGCAACTCGACCCCGATAATCCGGATGTAGCGGTAACTCGCGGCATTATTGCCACCCAAAAAGGTGAGTTTGCCGAAGCGGTAGCTTACTTTCTGCAAGCTGCTGAACGAGCTCCTGACCGCGACGACATCTATTTCAACCTTGGGCTAGCGTACCAGAGCTGGCAAAAGTTTAAAAGTGCAGCCAAGTACTACAAGAAAAGCTTGCGCTTGAACATGGAAAATGACGTGGCCGTACAGGAACTGCTCTATTGCTTGGAAGTAAGTGAGCGCCTGGAAAGCAATTTGGATTTTTTTCAGCGATTCACCGACGAGGATCCTTATTCGGCAGTGGCGTGGTATAATCTCGGGCAGGCCTACTACCGGTTAGAGCAGTTTGACAAGGCAGTAGCGGCTTTTGAATATGCTATTCTAGTTGATTCGAAGTTTCAGGAGGCGCATGCCTACTTGGCTAGCACGTACGTTAGTCAGGAGAAATACCAGGAAGCAATTCAGGAGTTTGAGTTGAGTTATGAGGAAGGCAAGCCCACTCCCGAAGCGCTGTGCAATATTGGTGAGTGCCACGAGAAGCTACGGCAGTGGGACTTATCACGCCGTTTCTACCAACGAGCCATTGACCTAGATCCTGAAATGGACGAAGCTTGGTTTGGTATTGGCATCATCATGAACGAGCAAGAGCGGCATTTCGAAGCTATTCACTTCTTCCGGAAGGCGGTGGAACTGTATGCCGAAAGTGTGGAATATTGGCTGGCTCTGGCCGCAGCCGAATACCAGGTAGGCAATGTAGTAAGCGCGCTGGAAGCCTACGAAAAAGCCACGGAAACAGCGCCCGACAACAAAGATGCTTGGCTGAACTGGAGCATCATCCTCTATGAGCAAGGCAATTTCGACGGGGCCATTGATTTAATGCGCAACGCCGTTGAGGTTCAGCCGGGAGAAGCAGAGTTGCATTACCGTTTGTGTGCCTATCTGCTAGCCGCAGGACGTTACCGCGAAGCGTACGAGACACTGGAAAATGCCTTAGTTCTGGATTTCGATAAGCACCGACTGTTATTTGATTACTTTCCGGAGCTAGAATCGCAGAAGGCATTAGCTCGTCTGATCGACCAGTATCGGAAATAGAGTTGTAGGAGCTTGGGGATTTGGTGGTTCAGGTTAACTGAACGCTAAGTCCCCAAGCTCTTTTTGTGCCCCGCGTTTTGCCCGTACTTTTGCCGCCATCTTCACCTGAATTCTTAGGGCCGAGAAAAGCTCGTACTCCAAGAACCCAATGTTCTAATCGAATGAATTATCATCTCTCCCAACTGCCCGAACGTACTGACAAACCCCGTGAGCAAGGTTTCACGATGGTGATGGACAAGGGCCTGAGCGTGCGCGAAACCGAAGATTTTCTGGAGGTCAGTGCCCCTTACACCGATATTGTGAAGCTGGGCTGGGCCACTTCTTATGTTACGCCTAACTTGAAGCGTAAGCTGGAAGTGTACAAGGAGGCGGGAATTCCGGTTTATTTCGGGGGCACGTTGTTCGAGGCATTCATTATTCGAAACCAATTCGACGACTACCGGCGGTTGCTAACCGAATTTGGCATGGAGTACGCCGAAGTATCGGATGGTTCCATTGACCTCAATCACGACCGAAAGTTGGAATACATTCGGGAACTGGCTCAGGATGTGAAGGTGCTGTCGGAGGTAGGATCGAAGGATGCAGAAAAGATTATTCCACCTTACAAGTGGATTTCGCAGATGCGAACCGAACTCGAAGCCGGTGCCGTGAAGGTAATTGGTGAGGCCCGAGAGGCGGGCAACGTTGGACTGTTCCGGAGCACTGGGGAGGTTCGTTCGGGTCTGGTAGAGGAAATTCTAACTCAGATTCCGTCGGAAAAAATTTTATGGGAAGCCCCGCAGAAAGCGCAGCAGGTTTGGTTCATCAAGCTGCTCGGAGCCAACGTTAACTTGGGCAACATTGCACCCAACGAAATAGTGAGCTTGGAAACCATTCGCCTCGGTCTTCGCGGCGACACGTTCACCCATTTCCTTGACATGGACAATGTAGATGAGGACTTCCGGCCAGAAAAGCCTACTGGCAAGCCTGGCACATCTATGCCGCGTGGATAGAGACAAGCTGCATTGTTGAGCGTAGCTGTATTATATGTGCCTAGGCTAGGGAAGAAGTCTACTTATTACGCTTGCCGCAGTACAAGTGGAGCCCATGCTGTACCAGCTAAACAGGTAAGAGTAGGGAAGCACAAGAGCCGCTTGGTGTACACCAAGCGGCTCTTGTGCTTTTGAAAAACTGCTTACAGCGTGACGCTGAACGTAGTGCCTTTGCCTGGGACACTTTCCACTTCGAGGCGGCCACCGTGGTCTTCTACTATACGGTGAATCAGATAAAGCCCAGCACCCGACCCAGTAGACTGAGAGCGGGAAGAGCGGCTGCCGCCGCGCGGCGGCTCCATGCCCAGTCCGTTGTCTTGCACAACGAGCTGCGCACGACCATTGGCAGTGTGCCTGCTTTCAAGCCGCAACCGCAGGGGGCGGCTTGGATCGTGTTGACGGATAGAGTTGCTGAGCAAGTTGGTAATGATACTCAGTAAGTGCGGACGGACATACGACACAGTTGGCAGACTCTGGAAGTGGGTGGAAACCTCACCACCTGAAGCGCGCAGATGAGGATGCAAACCGAGTAAGGCCTCCCGCGTTACGGTAGCCAACGAGAGTTCTTCGGCTGGTAACTGATTTTGGTCTAGCGCTTTTACTAGCTGCATCAGGTTGCGAACCGTGTTGTTCCACCGAGTCAAGCTGTTATCAGCCATTACAAGCAGCGCATTAGCGTCGGGGTCGTGGAAGGTAACGGCTTCGCGCATCTGGCCAAATAAAGCGTGTAGGTTATGGATTGGCTGACGCAGCTCACTTGCCGCGGCCTGCACAAAGGCATCAAGCTCCCGGTTGTTGCGGAGTAAATCTTCGTTTTGCTTCCGTAATTGAAAAGTGGTTTGTTTCAACTCCTGAATGTCAGTACTAGTGCCATACCACTTCACAATGGTGCCGTCGGCATCGCGCAGGGGCTGGGCGCGGTGCAGAAACCAGCGTATTTCACCATCGTGCCGTTGGATCTGGCTTTGATACTCCCAGATTTCATCGGGTCCGAAATCATGCTGCAATTTACCAAGAGCTTGTACCACATCGTCGCCTGGAACTACGTTTTGCCCTTTTAAGTCAGCCTGTTGCTGTGTTTTAGGACCGATGTAGGTAGCCCCAGCTTGATTTAGAGTGTCAGCAGTACCGTCGGGTTTCAGAGTCCAAAGCAGCTGAGGCAAATTATCAGTAAGCTCTTTACATGGATCTTCTTCCAACGAATTGGGAGGCGTAGGAGTAGAGTCTGGAGACTGATCTTGCACATCAGTCAGGGTGCCAAACCAGCGGCTGATGCGGCCCGCCTCGTTCCGCTCCGGCTCCATATGCCCCAGATGAAGCCGGTACTCACCGTCGTGGCGACGAATGCGGGCTTGCCAGCTCCATGCCTCGCCTTTGCGCAAGTGTTCGGGTAGCTCTTGTAATACCTGTGCCCAGTCATCGGAATTCAAGGCATCCACCCAATCGTGGGTACGAAGCACATCGGTGGTTTGTCCAGTATAAGCAAACCATTGCGGGCTCAAATATTCCACTACGCCCTCGGCAGAGCTAATAGAGGTTATCTGAGGCAGGTGCTCTACTATTTCTTGGTAAGATGCAGTGACAACCGGTGTGGTGGCTGGTCGGAACCGGCTGGTTACGTCCTGCCCAAACACTAGCACGCCCGAAATCTGCTGATTGGCGTCGCGTAGAGGCTGAATGCTGACGTTGAAATAATGCGGCGTTGCTTCAGTGCCTGGCAGCACTAACTCGCGCGCTACAAAGGGTTGCCCGGTTTGGTATGTACTGGTTAATGCCGTTAGCGCATCCGAGGCCTGTAAAGCCATTAGCACATCGGCCGCCAAACGATCAAGCAACTTGTCTTGCCCAAGTAAGGATGCCAATTTGGGGCTCGCATAACTAACGCGGAGCTCGGGTCCACGCAAGGTCAGGACGTAGCCCGGCAAGTGTGCCAAGGCATCCCGCAACTGCATTAATTCGTTGTCGGGCTCGGTGGACTGGCTAGTTGCTGGTTGAGGGAGAGTTGGGGTGGTGACGTGTGCCGTAGCGAGCCAATAGCTGCCTGCTCTCGAGCCTAATACTATCCGGGTCAAGGAAGGCTGCCACCATCGTGCGGGCTGCCCATTGCCAACCGGCCAAGCAACCGGCAGCAGTGCAGGCGGTTGTACCCACGGTGTAGAACGAACTACGCTGTAGGCATAAGCCCACGCGGTAGCTACCGGTCCCAGTTGAGACTGAGCGTGTTGCAAGGACCGACCAGCAAGTACCGCTGGTACTGCATCAGACGAAAGCTCCGCCATGCCTACACTGCTAGCTATGATGTTGCCATCGTTGTCTAGCAAAAGAGTAGGGGTAGGCAGGTAAGAAAAGGCCTCAGCAAACGGGTGTGACGTTGACTGAGTAATAGAAGCAACAGGCATTAGTAGGGCGCGAAAAGCAACTTGTTAGTAGGGGAGCTGCTTAAAAGTGAGGTTTTACCCCCGATACTCTTAATATCATAATTAAATTATTACAAGTATATTTAATTATTCTCAGATCACTACTGTGGAGCTGACATTTTACTACATAATACGTCGAAATTCCCTAAGTGAGATTGTGTGCTCCGAAAAAAATGCTGGTAGATAAGGTTTCATTGCCATTTAAGCCTTTTTTACTAGCAGTAAAACTCGACAGTAGTATTCCAATCATTAGTGTTCCGCGCAACTGTAGAGCTTGCTTGATAGATGCCGAAACTTCATTATTCGGGTTTCGCATGGAATGCTAAACTTAGCTCACCTACAATTTGATGATTATAAGCGGGTGGTAAAAAGCATAAACCAGCTTGACCATAAATAGTGCACGTCATGAGTTGGTATTCACACTAGTTGAAAACGAGGCTATGCTACACATTCAACTGACTCCCTTTCCTGAACTTCGTACCCAACGCCTAGTGCTGCGTCAACTTCAGCAAACCGACGCCTCCGCTCTATTGCAGCAGCGCTCCGATGAGCGCATTATTCGTTACTTGGATCGGGAGCCGGACAGTTCCCTAGACCAAACAACCGCTCTTATTGAGCGAATAGAGCAAAATGCGGTTGATAATCTTGGCGTGACTTGGGGCATTGTACGCCCTGCTGCTTCTCATGACTTGCTGGGCACGATTGGGTTGTGGCGCATCATAGCCGAACATCACCGCGCCGAAATAGGCTACGGGCTCCACCCCGACTATTGGCAACAGGGTATCATGAGTGAAGCTTTGGAGGCAGTACTTGACTTTGGATTTCGGCAGCTGAAACTACATAGCGTAGAGGCCAACGTTAACCCAAACAACACCGCATCTAGGCGACTATTAGAAAAGCACGGCTTTGTGCAAGAGGCCCATTTTCGGCAGAATTACTTTTTCCGAGGACAGTTTCTGGATTCAGTTATTTATTCCGTGCTCACACCGGCGGCAGTGGCAACAGAGCTGTAAGCGTAACAATACCAGCGAGAAAGAAGTAGGAGAAAGAGATTCATTCGCCTCCACTTCTTTATATGCTACGATTTTTGTCCCGGTTGCCGGTAGCCACTGTGTTACTGCTCGCTGCAGCTTGCAACCAAGGTAAGCCTGCCGCCGATACGCCCACTAATACGCCTGCTGCCGCTACTGCTGCTCCTGACTCGACTGCTCCAACCGCCACGGCCCCACCGCTGCCGAAGCCTTACGCCACCAAATCTGCTACTAAACGCAGCAAGGTGATCGGCTGGCCCGCCGGCAAAACGCCGGTGGTGCCTGCTGGTTTTGCGGTGGCCGAATACGCTGGTGGCCTTAACAGTCCGCGGTGGGCCTATGTAACCCCGAATGGGGATGTGCTGGTGGCCGAGGCTAATACCATTCCGACTTCTCTCAAGAAAAAAGTAACGGCCAAACTAGACCTCGACCCTTCAAAGTCGCTGAAGGAAACCAGTGCCAACCGCATCACATTGCTGCGCGACACCAACAAAGACGGTAAACCAGACGTGCGCGAAACCTTTCTAGCCGGACTCAACCAGCCGTTCGGGATGTTAGTGTTAGGCAATTATTTTTATGTGGCTAATACCGACGGCGTGTTACGCTACGCATACAAATCCGGCCAAACCAAGATAACTGGCCCCGGCGAGAAAATTCTGACGCTGCCCGGCAAAGGCTATAACAACCACTGGACCCGAAACTTGGTGGCCAACGCCAGCGGTACAAAGATTTACGTGAGCGTGGGCTCTAGCTCCAACGTGGGCGAAAACGGCATGGAGTACGAGCAGCGCCGGGCTAATATTTTGGAAATCAACCCCGATGGTTCCGACGAGAAAGTATACGCTGCTGGCCTACGCAACCCGGTAGGCATGGACTGGAACCCGACCACTAAAGCCTTGTGGACAGCCGTAAATGAGCGAGATGAACTAGGAGATGACTTGGTGCCCGACTACCTAACCAGTGTACAGCCCGGCGCTTTTTACGGCTGGCCCTACTCGTATTTTGGCCAGAACGAGGACCCGCGCCGCAAAGGAGAGCGGCCCGATTTGGTCGAGAAAGCCATAGTCCCGGAAGTTCCGCTTAGTCCGCACTCGGCGTCGCTAGGGCTGGCTTTTTATGATGGCAAAGCCTTCCCGGCTAAGTATCAGAAGGGTGCTTTTGTGGGGCAGCATGGGTCTTGGAACCGCTCGGAGTTTACGGGCTACAAAGTTGTTTTTGTGCCATTTAAAGAGGGTAAGCCAGCGGGTAGCCCCGAGGACTTTGTGAGTGGCTTCGTTGTGGCCAACACCGATAGCAAAGAGGTGTACGGCCGCCCGGTTGGTGTCACGGAATTGCCCGATGGTTCGCTGCTCGTGCTTGATGATGCCGGCAACAAGGTGTGGCGCGTATCGGCGCAAAGCAGCCAGGCGGCAAGTACCTCACCTAAGCGTAACTCGGCTGCGCAACTAGCTAGTACGGTTCGGTAGGGGTGTGCTGCACTGATAAGTAGCAAATTCGCTTGGTGTCATTGACTAATAGTGCTGCTCGATAAAAGCGAGAGAAATAGCAAAGGCATGCTGTGATGACTGGCCAGAATCAGCCAGTTATGCGGCATCATTTCCAGCATCCTGCTCTCAATCCATGTATTCGCCGAAAAAACTGGTCCTGCTCGTTACGTTCATGCTGGTTTGCTTCGGGGCGCAAGCCCAAAAGCAAGCTGGTAAAGCAGATAACGGTTTGCTAAACCCTTCTGCTCATAGCTTGCTGTGGGAAATTTCCGGTAAAGGTCTTGCGCAGCCCTCCTACATGTATGGCACTGTTCATCTGGTGTGCCCCGCTGATATGCGAATGAGCGACCAACTCAAGCAAACCTTCGGCAAAACCCAGCAGGTAGTAATGGAACTGGACATGGACAGTCCCACCATGGCACAGGAGATGCAGCGCAACGTGCTGATGAGCGACGGTCAAAACCTGCAACAGCTACTCTCGGCTTCCGATTACACGGCCGTCGGCAAGTATCTGCGAGCCAATACCAAACTGCCCATTGAGACCGTTGGAGCGGTAAAACCGTTCATTCTAAGCTCAATGCTGTACCCAGTGCTGCTCGGGTGCACGCCGGCCAGCTACGAAGCCACCTTCGTGAAAATGGCGCAAGAAGAAAAAAAGGAAGTGCTGGGCCTGGAAACGGTGCAGGAGCAACTCGGCTTTTTCGACCAGATTCCGTACGCCGACCAAAGCAAAATGCTGGCCGATATGGTGAATCAGGAAGCTGCTGCCAAGCAGGAATTGCAGCAAATGATGGTGCTCTACAAAGCTCAGGACGTAGAGCAACTGCATACCCTGACTTCCAAAAGCCTGTTTGGCTTTCAGAAGTACGAAGACCTGCTGATCGATTCGCGCAACCAACGCTGGATAGCAGGAATCGGGCGCTATGCCACAGCTAAGCCTACTTTTTTTGCGATTGGCGCGGCCCACCTCGGCGGCCCCAAAGGTGTGCTGGCGCTGCTGCGGCAGCAAGGCTACCAAGTTCGGCCGGTGGCGCAGTGATAAATGAGATAGTGCGTTTGGTATTTCAGCAACTCGGTTTGTGCAGCTTTGAGTAGCGAATGCATCATGGTATCACTCGCCTCGCCGAGCTATGTTAATTTTGCTAAAGCGTTTGTTGAGCTACGTGATGCCCTTTACCCGTACGGTGCAGTCCACGATTAGTGGACCGTTGGAAGTAACCTGGTATCAGAGCCGTAAGGTGCTTGACACTCGCCATGCCAACTACTCTTATGGTTCCTTGCAGCGGATACTGCGATACGGGCTCCTATTTGTGGCGCCCGAGCGAGCGAGCCACACCCTTCTATTAGGTTTGGGTGGTGGGTCGGTGGTAGCTACGCTACGGCAAGAGCTTCAGTATCAAGGCTATCTTACGGCTGTGGAACTAGATCCGGTTATGATCGAACTAGCCGATACAGAATTCAATATCCGGCCCGATGCGCAACTGGAAATAGTGTGCGCCGATGCTTTCGAGTGGGTACACACCGCACCAGCGGGCCACTTCGGTCTGATTATCGTGGATTTATTTGTGGATCTAACCTTGCCCAGTGGGCTGCAAACCATCAGGTTCTGGCAAGAACTACGACGGGTGCTACGCCCCAACGGTTACGTGCTCTTCAACACGCTCACGGAAGTACCGTTGTATGTAGCCAACGAAGAGTTGCCGACCTATCTGGAAAGCGTAGGCTTCGCAGTGAAAACACTGGAAGTCGAGCGCCTCAACCAACTACTGGTTCTACAGAAAGAGGATGACGTTTAAGCTCAATGCTACGCTTGCCACAACGTAAGATTGTGCCGTTAAAAGTAAAAAGCAGGAGGGAAGGTGTTCCGAACAATAAACTCACTGCGCGTTCTGCATTGAAGTGAATTTGGGCAGCTACAGCAGCACGTGAAGTTCGCGGCGGCTGTGGCAGCTGCTTAGCTGGGGGTAGAGCTTGAAGAGGTCCGCCCGCAGCAGGTTTCCGTAGCGCCGTTGGGTGTCGGGCACGAGGTTGGGGCCGTAGGCCGTAGGTCGATGAAGGTGGCGGAGGCCACTAGCATGGCAGTGTGGAAGTAATTCTCGGTACTCCGGTGGCTTTCTGCTTTCTTTGTAAACTAAACTGCCTCTCTACGTTATGGAAATTCTGAACCATCTTGTCGATTTCATTCTGCACCTTGACAAGCACCTTGGCGACATTATTCAGGATTATGGGGCATGGACTTACGCCATATTATTCTGCATCATCTTCTTCGAAACCGGCGTGGTGGTACTGCCTTTTCTACCCGGCGACTCGCTGCTGTTCGCGGCGGGCTCCTTGGCTGCGCTGCCGGGTTCGCCCCTGAACGTATGGGCCATGGTGGGCCTGCTGATACTGGCCGCCGTGCTCGGCGACACGCTCAACTACCATATCGGCGACTATTTGGGGCCGCGGGTGTTCCGCGAAAACTCCCGCTTTCTGAAGCGGGAGCACCTGGAACGGACGCAGCAGTTCTACGAAAAACACGGCGCCAAAACTATTATCCTGGCCCGCTTCATCCCAATTATCCGCACGTTTGCGCCGTTTGTGGCAGGTGTGGGCACGATGAGCTACGGCAAATTTCTGTCTTATAATGTGGTGGGGGCAGTGCTCTGGGTGGCTATCCTGACGCTGGCTGGCTATTTCTTCGGGCAAATTCCGGTGGTGCAAAAGAATTTCTCGCTGGTAGTACTGGCCATTATCGGGCTGTCGGTGCTGCCGGTGGTGTTCGAGTTTTTCAAGTCGCGGCGGGCCAGCGGCCGGCCGGTTGCATAAGGCTTACCGTCTGTTGTGGTTCCGCCTGCGGGAAGGAGCCTGAGTTGATTCGTTGAATGGCTTTCCTCGGACTCCTCTTGCCAGGTGGAATAGCAGATTTTCAAAGACAGTTTCTTTTGCAAGAAACCACTCGGGTTCTTTGGGCCGGGTGGTTTTTTTTGTTGCTTGCCTCTCGAAATATCATCCCTCCTTTATGCCCGAATTTGGATTGCTTGGCCGTTCGTTGCAGCATTCTTTTTCCCAGACGTATTTCAGCCAGAAATTCGACAGTCTTCACCTTGCCGGCTATCATTACGAGCTATTCGAACTGCCTTTCATTGACGCGCTGCCCGAGTTACTGAGCCAGCACCCTGACTTGCGCGGCCTGAATGTGACCATTCCTTACAAGGAGCAGGTCTGGCCTTACCTAAGCGAAATAGCCTCTTCGGCTGCCCGCGTGGGGGCCGTAAACGTCATCGAGTTTGCCACTGATGGCCGCCTAATTGGGCACAACACCGACGTTGTTGGATTTCGGTCTTCTCTATCCGGGTTTTTACCGTCTGATTTTGCGGGCCGGGCCCTTATTTTGGGCAGTGGCGGCGCTTCCAAAGCTGTGGAAGTAGTGCTGCGCGACTTGAATATCGGCTACTGGGTTGTATCGCGCAACCCCATGGGCACGGGCCTCACCTACGCCGAACTTACGCCGCAGGTGCTGGAAGACCACCTGCTCGTTGTCAACGCGACTCCCCTTGGCACTTATCCCAATGTCGAGCAACACCCGCCGATTCCGTACGAAGCCCTCAACGCCCAGCATTACCTCTTCGACCTGATTTACAACCCCAGCGAAACCGAGTTTATGCGGCGCGGCCAAGCCATGGGCGCCCACACCAAAAACGGCTTCGAAATGCTTTGTCTCCAAGCAGAAGCCGCCTGGGAAATCTGGCAATAAAAGTGATAATGACAAGTTGGCGGAGCTGGCAACAGCTTTCCTTTTAAAATGCTAGGACTTAAAACACAACAAGACCTTGACGACTGCATAAGTGTCAAGGGCTTGTCTGTTCAGGAAACGCTCGGTTGATAGAGCAATTATTGGGGCGTATTTCCTGGCTGGCAACAACTTCACTGCTTTACTGCCCGCCTCCGCCTTTGTTGCTGCCTTGTTTGCCGTCGTCGTTTTGGATGGAGCGGCGCTGGCGCTGGGAGTTGTCGAGCTTGCCGAAGCGGTAGTTGAACGAGAGGCGAACGGAGCGCTGATACGAGTAGAAGATGTTGCTGCTACGAAACTGAGCGGTTTCGGTGCTGCTGCGAAACTCACGGCCGGGGGCCAGGAAGTTGCTGGCATTGAACGTAATGTCGGCTTTCTCTTTCAGCAAAGTGCGCTTTACGCCGGCAGAGTAGTAGTAGCCGCCAGAGTAGCGGCTTTGGAGTTGCACTCCGCCCGTCCAGAAGCCGCCGTTGGCTTGCAGGCTGTACACCTTGCCTAGTTTCAGCGAGGAATTTATGCTTACAAATGCGTTTAGGCGGTTGTTGGTTTGCTTGAGGGCGGCGCTGTAGAGGCGCGTATAGTCAAGGCTCACGTTGCTGCTCAGGTTCAGGGCCGGCACGGGTTTCAGGGAACCGTACAGGCTGAGGCCGTAGGTGGTGTTGGTGGCAATGTTGCCGAAGGTGGTTTCGGTGCGGGCCAACGAATCGTTGTAGAGGTTGTATTCTTCGATGGAATTGCCGGTACGCCGCACGTAGGTGGAAGCGTTTAGCGAGCTTTTCTCTCCGAACGTACCGTAGCTCAACTCGAAGGCATCCGTAATTTCCGGCGACAGATTGGGGTTGCCGTAGCTGATGCTGTTGGGTGTACTTTGGTTGACGTAGGGGTTGAGGTAATAAATCTGAGGGCGTTGGATGCGGCGGGAATAACTCAGGCGCAATGTCTGGCCCGGCTTCTTGAGCGTGCGCGTGGCGCTAATATTGGGCAGGATGTTCAGGTAGTTGTTGGAGAAGCGGCCCGCCTCGCCCTGAAACTTGCCTTCAATGTCGGTGCGCTCCAGGCGCGTGCCCACACTGAAAGCGTACTTCTTGCCGCCCATGAAATTATAGGTGCCGTAGGCAGCCAGCACGTTCTGCTGGTAGTCGAAAGCGTTGGAGCGCAAAGGGCTACGCGTGAAATCCGACCGATTACTTAGCAGCACGGTGTCGAGGCTGTAGTCGCTGCTTACGCTGCGCCGGATTAGCTTGCCTCCCGTTTCAAGAGTAGTAGAATCACGAAAGGGGTGGGTGTAGTCGGTTTGCAGCGTGGTTTCGAGGTTACGGGCCAAGTTCACGCTGCGCTCCCGGTATTCTAGGGGGCCGTTACGTACGTCGGCACTCTTGTATTGGTCGAGGCGGTAGTTTTGGTCGTTTTGGCTGCGGGTGTGCTGGGCCAGCACGCTCCATTCGCGCCGGGCCTGTGCTTCGCCGAAGGTGCGGGTGTAGCCCGCGTTGATGTCGTAGTTCTGGCTCTCGTAGCGTTGCAGAATGTCGCGGGAGTAAAGCGAGTCGAGCTTGAGTGTGTCCGGGCCGATAGTGGGGTTGAAGTTGTATTGGTTGAACAAGTCCTGGGGCGAGCGACTTTGGTAGGAGTTGCCGTTGCCACTGAGCGTGAAGCTGTGTAGTGGCGACGGGTCGTAGGTGAATTCCACTTGCCCAAAACCTCCCTGGCCCACGTTGCGGGAGTTGGAGCGTTGCTCTAACTGGCCTTCGCCTACCGGGGTGAAGTCGGTGCGGGCGGTACTGCTCTTATAGGGGTATCGGTTCTTGAACCCGCTCAGCTTGGTATTGACCCCAAACTTGCCGCGGCGCACATTCAGGGCGCCGTTGATGCCTTGATTGCGGTTGCCGGTGCTGGCGCCCAAACTGCCGTTGGTACCCTGCAAGCTGTTCTTTTTCAACACAATGTTGATAACCCCGCCCGATCCTTCGGCGTCGTATTTAGCCGACGGGGCCGTAACCACTTCAATAGCTTTGATCTGGTCGGCGGGAATTTGCTTGAGGGCTTCGGCCAAGTTGCCCGACAAGATGGCCGACGGCTTGTTGTTGATCAGGATGCGCACATTGCTGGTGCCTCGTAGCTGCACGTTGCCGTCGTTATCAACGTTGACCATCGGGGTTTTGCGCAGTATGTCGGCGGCGGTACCGCCCGCGTTGGTGGCGTCTTGCTCGGCGTTGTATACGAGGCGGTCTGGCTTGGTTTCCACCAAAGCCCGCTGCCCGGTCACGGTTACTTCGCCTAGCTTCTGCGCAGAAGCTGTAAGCGCCAAAACGCCTAGCGCGGTAGCTTGGGCGCTTACCGTCACGGTTTCGGTGCGGCTGGTGTAGCCCACAAAGCTGACTTGCAATCGAAACGAGCCAGCGGGCAGGTCCTTCAACTCGAACTTGCCTTGTGCATCGCAGGTGCCGCCGGCCACCGGCGTGGTGCCGGTGGCTGGCAGTAGCGTAACAGTAGCGTACTCGACGGGTTTTTGGGTGGCGGCATCCACCACAGTGCCGGTTAGGCGGCCAGTGCCTTTAGCAGTTTGGATTGTGGCTGTTGCGGGCACTTGAGCTTGCGCTAGGGGCATAGCAAGCAGGGCTGCAAGCAGCAAAATAAGCGTTTGTTTCATAGTAAGATTGAGTATTAGAAAGGATAAGCTGCTGTAATAGAAGCCACTGCGCTAAAGAGTCTGCTTGGCAGTAATTGGTGGCACAACGCACTAAAAGTAGCACATAGTGTAGGTGCTACCCGATAAAATTCAATGAAGTATATGTTTTATTTCAACGAGCAAGGAATAGGAGCTTATCTACGGGCGCAGCTTAGTGCTTCCACATTCAGAAAATTGTTGGTTGCGCTGAAAACGGAAGTGGTTGTGCGCGGAGTGGGGAGTGGTTGAAAAAGCACTCCGTCTGTTAACTGAATAGCTACTTTGCCGCTAGTAAGCGAAGCTGTATTTCGCTTTAAGCGGCCTCTCGTATGCCTTTAGCTGTTTCTCGTCATCTGCCTGCCTTTTCCTGGCGTACGCGGCTACCGTGGCCCCATCTGGTGTGGCTCGGGTTGCTGGTTTATACGGATTTGCAACTTTGGTTTACCCGCGCCGGCCTCTACTACGCCGCCCCCGAAAATCCCGTCTTGTTCTGGCGCAATGCCCTGCTGGCCGACCTGCTCGACTGCTTGTTGTTTTACTTGAACTATTTGGTGCTACAGCCGCGCTTGTTTAAACCTCGGCGCGGCCTGGTTTACTTGGGGGCAATAGTGGCGGCACTACTGCTGTTTGCTTTAACGCGGGTGGCGCTGAGCGTAGTTGTAGCCGAAGGGGCGCAGCAAGGCCCGTTGCAGCTACATCTGCTGGCGCATGTGCAACTGCTGCTGGCCTATCACCTCCCGCTCGGCGGCCTGATTTTGCTGTTGAGTGCCGGCCTACGCCTGGCCAGCGACTACCTGTGTCAGCGCGAAGACCGCCGCGAACTAGAGCGCCAACACCTGCGTACTGAATTGTCGTTGTTGAAAACGCAGCTTCAGCCGCACTTCCTTTTCAACACGCTCAACAACATCTACTCGCTCACCCTGCAAGCCTCACCCCAGGCACCCGAAGCCGTGATGCGGCTGGCCGAGCTGATGCGCTACCAACTCTACGACAGTACCGACGACCTGGTACCCTTGGCCCACGAGATACGGCACTTACGGGGCTTTCTGGCGTTGCAGCTACTGCGCCTCTCTCCCACCGAAGCGGATGAAGCCCTGCCATTCACGGTGTTGCTGCCACCCGGCGCCGAATATGCCCGCCGGTTACCGCCCATGCTACTGCTGCCCTTGGTCGAGAATGCCTTCAAGCACGGCGACCTGGCTGCCCGGCCCCTAGTAGCTCGCCTGCACTTACAGCTAGAGCCTGATGGCCGCCTGCTCTTCTCGGTCCTGAACTTTTGCAACAACCAACTTACTCCCCATCCACCTGCGCTAGGTGGAGTCGGCCTAGCCAACCTGCGCCGCCGCTTGGAGCTGCTGTATCCGGGCCGCTACAGCCTCAGTGTAGCCAATGCCGCCACCGAGTATCAAGTGAAACTAGAGGTGCAACTATAAAAGACTATCTCCCCAGGTGAGTTGTCATTCCGACCAATGGGAGGAATCTGGCATATCTCGTTGAACGATTCTCCTCAGATTCTTTCCTTTGGTCGGAACGGCAGCCACTCCAATGAATAGATAGCACGAAGTGGATTTCTGCCTTTCAAATCTTGCTTGCCTCACTTTCTATGGAGCCTACACTAGCCCGCCGCCCCCTGACATGCGCCATCGTTGACGACGAGCCTTTGGCGCTGAACGTGCTAAGCGAGTACTGCGCGCAGGTACCTTTCTTAACCTTGAAAGCACAGTTTCAGGAGGCGCTAGCGGCAGTGGAGTTTCTGCAAGACAACCCCGTCGATATTGTATTTCTCGATATTCACATGCCCCGCCTCACGGGCTTGCAACTAGCCCAGCTGCTGCCGGCACCCGCGCCCCGTATCATTTTCACTACCGCCCACGCTGAGTATGCTGCGGAAAGCTACGAACTACCCGCCCTCGATTATCTGCTCAAGCCCATTCGCTTCGAGCGGTTCGTGCAGGCCGCCCACCGCGCCCGCGCTGCCCTTGCCCTAGTAGGTGCCGGAGCCACCACCGAGCCCGCCGAAAACCTCAACGAGGCCCTGTTCATCCGGCAAGACAACCGCCTCCGTCGGGTAGTAGTCGACCTGTTTTACGCCGAAGGGCAGAAGGAATACCTCATGCTGTACACTGCCGCCGGTAAATTGCTCACGCTCCAGTCGTTCCGGAGCCTAGAGGAACTCTTACCCCTCGGCCGGTTCGTTCGTATTCACAAGTCCTACCTCATCAGTTTGCGCCACCTGGAGTTCGTCGAGCGCAGTCGGGTTCAAGTTCATGGCACCTCCCTGCCCATCGGCGAAACATACCGAGAAGCCTTCCTAGAACACCTCCACTACCACGGGCGGGTATGATGGGAGCGAGGTAAGACGCAAAAAGCACGGCCTGCTTGAGCAGGCCGTGCTTTTTGCGTCTCGTGTACACTTAGTTATTGCTGCCCTTGGCCGCTGTCGCCTTGCTTGGTGTCGTCGTTGCGGATGCTGCGCTTGGGGCGCTGGGGCTGGTTGGTGGCTTTGCCGAAGCGGTAGTTGAAGGCCAAGCGGAGGCTACGCTGGTAGATGTAGTAGTTGCTGCTCTGCCGGAACTGGTCGGTGTCAAGGCGGCTGCTGAAGTTGCGCGTGGCACTCAGGAAGTTGTCGGCATTCAGCGTGATGTCGGCTTTTTCCTTGAGCAGTTTTTTGCGCAAACCCAACGAGTAGTACGTCCAGGCGGCTTGCCTGCCTTGCAGCTGAACACGTGGCGAGTTCAAGCCCCCGTAGGATTGGATGCTTAAGCCTTTCTCGAACCGGTAGCTGGAGTTCAGGTTCACATTGTACATCACCCCGTCGTTGGAATAGGACGACGTGTTAACGTACCCATCACCAAAGGAGAGGGCTGGGCTTTCCAGCCGTACATAATACACGTTCACGTTGCCGCCCACATCCCATTTCGTTGTGGGTTTCACCGAGCCGAACACGCTTACCCCGTAGGTGTTGTTGCGGCCGATGTTGCGGAACGTCTGGTTGTTGACCCCGTTTTGGTCGATAAAGCGCACGCTTTCAATGGCGTTGCCCGTGCGGCGGGTATAGGCCGAGAGGTTCAGCGTCGAGCTCTTGATAAACGTTGTATAGTTCAGCTCGTAGCTGTCCGTCAGCTCGGGCTCTAGATCAGGGTAGCCGTAGCTGACGTTGAGCGTATCGGAGGCGTTGACGAAGGGGTTCAGGAAGTAAATCTGCGGACGCTGAATCCGGCGCGAATACGCCAAGCGCACCGTTTGGCCCGGCTTTTTCGGGTTCTGTGGCTGGTAGCTCACGCTTAGGTTGGGCAGCAGGTTGGTGTACTTCTGCGATACGCCCGAATTTTCGCTTTGCCGCTGCTCAAAGGAGCCCTTGATGCGCGTGCTTTCTATTCGCGCCCCCAGCTTGAAGTTGAACTTCTTGGTCATCGAAAACCCGTAGGTGCCGTAGCCCGACACCACATCCTGGTTGTAGTCGAACAGGTTGGAGCGGGCCGGATTGAAGTTCAGGTCCAGGCCATCGTACACGTCGTAATCGCTGCTCACGCGGCGCATAATGGCTTTGACACCAGTTTCGAGCAGCGCAGTTTCCGAGAAAGGATGCGCGTAATCGGTCTGCAACGTGGTTTCGAGGTTGCGCGCGAGGTTGTCGCTTTGCTCCTGATACGTGATGGGCGCAATTTGGTCGCGGCCCTCAAACTGCTCTAAGTCGTAGTCCTGCACGTTGCGGTTGCGGGTGTGCTGGCCCAGCACACTCCACTCGCGTCGTTTGTCTTCGAAGGTGCGGGTATAAGAGCCGTTGATGTCGTAGCTCTGGGAGCTATACTCGCTGTCGGTATCCCGCGTGAACTGGTTGGCAGCTTGGGCCGGTTGAAGCAGGTTATTGAACTGTTGATTATTGTTTGAATTACCAAACCGGCTACCTTGAAAATTCAGGGTCAGATTGTGGTATTCGGCCGGGTCGTAGTCGAGGCCGATGCGGCCGAAACCGCCGCCGCCCAGCCCCTTGCCCTTGCCTTCCTGCTCTAGGGCCTGCACTTCAGAGCCGTCGGGGTTTTTCAGGTAGCGCGAGAGGTTGTTGCGGCTGGGGCTATAGAAAGCAAACCCACTGAGTGAGCTATTGACGCCGAACTTGCCCTTGCGGTAATTCACCGAAGCGTTGGCATTCGAGCTGCGCGTGCCCCCGGCCAACCCGACGCTCCCGTTGGCTCCTTGCAGGCTGTTTTTCTTGAGGATGATATTGATAATACCGCCCGTGCCTTCGGCGTCGTACTTAGCTGAAGGCGTCGTAATTACCTCGACGCTCTTGATCTGGTCGGCCGGAATTTGCTTCAAGGCATCGGCCACGGAGCTAGCTACCACGCTGGATGGCTTGTTGTTGATGAGCACGCGCACGTTGGAGGTACCCCGCAGTTCCACCCGGCCTTCGGGGTCAACGTTCAACAGCGGCACTTTGCGCAACACGTCCGCCGCCGTCCCCCCCGAGTTGGTAATGTCCTTTTCGGCGTTATAAACGATACGGTCTGGCTTGGTCTCAATTACGTCCCGCTCCCCCGTCACAGTTACTTCCCCCAGCTTTTGGGTAGTGGCCGTCAGCATGATATTGCCCAGGTCGGTGGTGCCCTCCGACACGGTCACGTTTTCGAGCCGGTTGCCGTAGCCCAGAAAGCTAATTTGTACCCGGTAGGAGCCGGGCGCCAGCCCTTTCAGCGCGAAGCGGCCCCGCTCGTCGCAGGCGGTGCCATCAATTGGGGTTTCGCCGGTAGCAGGCAGCAAGGCCACCGTAGCAAACTGAACGGGTTTTTTGGTGGTGGCATCCAGCACTGTACCCGTTACGCGGCCTGCGCCTTTCGGCGTTTCAGGCAAAGCAAGGCGCGGCGTGGGGGTTGTGGCTCCGGGCGCCCCGGCCGGCCGGGCACTAGCGGGCGGCGTGGTTTGTCCTACTACTGTTTCTGGGCCAGCGAGCAAGCCAGCTACACTTAATGAGGTTAATAATAGTTTGTTCATTAGAAGAAAATAGAGCGGAAAAAGATGCAGTGGAAGCGCACTGTGGCCTGGCGGCCGATAAGTAATCGGTAGGCATGAGAAAGCATTACACCCGGCGCCGGGAAATTGCTAGGCTGTTGGCCGCTAAAGGCCCAAAGAAGGATGCACCATCAACACGTAGCCGCATCCTCTGATAAGAAGCTGTAGTTATCTAACCACTTAATTCAAATGGTTGTGACTGGCTAGTTTTATGGTGGTCAGGAGCAGGAACTTACCTGCTCATAGTGTAGGCTATAGGTCGGCACAATTCGGCGTATCAACGCATAAGTATGTGTTAATATTTGATGACGAATAAGGACACTGCTACTTTTCTGGTGTTGCAGCAGTCTCTGCAAAGCAGACTAATTATTTTGGACGCGCCAGGGTGTGGACAGTAAGCAAAAAAGACCGTCCTGCCAGATCTGGCAGGACGGTCTGAATAGACAAGAAAATCTGTTTTCCGCTACTGTCCATAGACTCTAGTTGATTGCGGCAGTATAAGGTAAGGGTCGTGCTGACGTGTAGAGCAGAACCAATTGCTTGGAGTCGAACACAGCTCTCTGCTTAGCCAGCAGCACACGGAAAGGTTTCAACTCTTGTTCGGGTCAAGTGTAGATCCTGCTGATTAGCGCAAGGTAACGTATTGTAGATCAATTAATTGATTTACAGTTGGAAAAAGCAGGTCCATATTCTTCGAGCTAGGCAGGGATAAAAAAGTGCCAGCCACCCTGGTGAGGAGCGGCTGGACAATGTTGCAATAGTGTGCGGAACGAGTGCTATTAAATATAAACCAAGTGCCAAATTAGCGATTTTATTTAATTGACAATCGTTTTGCAATTTCAGCTGTGTGACGACCTTGGTAGCGGGCGCCTTCTAGCTCGTTGGCACTCGGCTGCCGCTCGCCTTGGCCACCCGTTACCGTACTGGCACCGTAAGGAGTACCACCAGTTACTTCCTCGTGGCCCATCTGGCCTTGCCAAGCGTAAGGCAAGCCTACGATTACAAAACCGTGGTGCAGCAATTCGGTATGAAAAGCCCGCAGGGTGGTTTCCTGGCCGCCGTGCTGCGTGGCTGTGCTTACGAAAGCACTCCCTACTTTGCCTACTAGCGCGCCTTTAGCCCACAAGCCACCGGTGCTGTCCATGAAAGCTTGCATCTGGCCGCACAAGTTGCCGTAGCGGGTTGGGGTTCCGAAAATGATGGCATCGTAATCAACTAGCTCCTCGGGGGTAACTACTGGCACATGCTCGAATGCTTTTTGGGCTCCAGTTGCTCCCGTTTTGTCGAGTATCTCTTGTGACAAAGTTTCGGGCACACGCTTTATTACCACTTCATTGCCTTCCACTTCGCGGGCGCCTTCCGCTATGGCTTCCGCCATTTTGTAGATGTGACCATACGTGGAATAAAAAATGATTAAGGTTTTCATGCTATTTATTTATGGAGGTGAAAAAGTGCTTGCAACAAGGACAGGTAGCTTCTTGCTACCGGGGATGGGGAAAGCTAATGAGGCAATATATGTAGGTACATTATAACCGTGAGTACGTTTGTTTGTCGCAATTGTTTTTCTTTCCACTTTCAAGTAGGAAAAGCGTCTTATAAAATATTTCACCCACGCTGCGCTGCGCATGCAACCGTTGAGGGCGCACGCGGGCTCTTCTGGTTGCAGTTGCGCCTTGGTAAGGGCAGCTCAAGGTAATTTGTTTAGCTTAGTTAGCGGCCTATGCAATTTATATACGTCCAGTACGCGCGGCTCCAGCAGGAGGCGTGGTCTGCAAGGGCACACGGTCCCGACCCCGCAGGTTGGGCAAGCCGGTGAGTGCACTTTCGTCTTTGGCTCTGCGACCCGCCACTGGGTTGCGGGGGTTGTTTGCCGGTGCGCCGGCGTCATCGACTGAGGCTTTCACTTCGCCCGCTTCCCCTGTGCGTCAACTCACGCCGCCCTCTCAGCTAAGCGAGGCCGAACTAATTGATGGCTGCCTCGCGGGCAGCCGCCTCATGCAGAAACACCTTTACGAGCGATTTGCGGGGCGGATGATGGCCGTGTGTTTGCGCTATGCCCAAACCACTTTCGAGGCCGAAGACGTGTTGCAGGAAGGGTTCGTCACGGTGTTTCGCAACCTAGGCAGCTTCCGCCGCGAATGTCCGTTGGAGTTCTGGATTCGGCGTATTATGGTAAATGCTGCACTCCGGCAGCACCGGCGAAATGCGCCTCTGGTTGCCGTAAGCGAGGGCGAATACCCAGAAGAGCTTGCGGGCGAGGAATTTACCTTGGCCAACTATGGTTTCGAGGAGCTCTTGACCATGGTGCAGGAACTAGCCCCGCGTTACCAGATGGTATTCAACTTGTTTGCTATCGAAGGATATGGGCACAAAGAAATAGGGGAGATGCTAGGCATTTCCGAAGGCACCAGTAAATCACAATACTCCCGGGCTCGGGCAATCTTGAAGTCGAAAATCGAGCGTCTCGACGCACAATCCAATCATGGCCACTTCCGCACCTAATACTACCCCCGATCCCCGGCCCACCGGCGACCTGGAGCATCTGTTTCGACAGAAGTTCTCCGAGGCCGAGGTGACGCCGCGTGCCGGTCTCTGGGAGCAACTCGACCACGAGCTGCTTGTCGAGCAAAACAACACCTACCGTCGTCGGCTGAGCGTACACCGTTGGGTGGCCGCGGCCTGTCTGCTGTTTTTCCTGAGCTTGGGCAGTTGGGCACTGCTGCGTCAGTGGGAAACCCCAACTCCTGGCCTGGCAACCCAGCGCGGTACCGATGCGGCCGTCAGCGGCCAGCCTGCCCTAGCGGCGGCCAATTCGGACGCGGATGCTACCACTGGAAACGCGCCGCAACTTGCCGATGCGGATGCAGTCGGCCCAACCGATGAACTGCTGGCTGTCGAAAACGGAAGTGCAACCACTGCTACTGCATTCGAGCCGGGCCTTTCCGTTAGCAAATCTACTCGTGCCACGGCTTACGCCCAAACCAGAACCTCGCAAGCGACTAGTTCGGGTAGTTCTATGCGTGTAATGGGTGCCGCAAACCCAGATTTTGCGGGGAGCCGGTACGCTATGGCTAGCTCTAGTTTGGTGGCCGCCCAATTCGGCAACAACTACCCAACCACCGAGAACAATCTGACCATGTCCGGCTGGAACAGCCTTGCGCCGCGTTTTGCTGGTTTGCGCGGCGGCTGGCTGGGTTCCCGTCCCGATACGCTGAAAGCTTCATTGTTAGCCGCTCCACAACCCGCCATTGGCGCGTTGGCGGCCGCGCAAAATCAGACGCAGACGTCTTCCCCCAAGCAGTGGCGTCGGTTGCGCCTGGGTGGGAGCTACGCCGCGTCGTCCTACAACCCTAACATCGATTTCTCCCGGACCAATGGACAGGCGCTGGCTGCTCAAGCAGATATGGTGAGCAATGCGCTCCGCAACTACTACCAAGACGACGCCGAAACTGAATACCGCCGCAACCTACGCGCCGGCTTGAGCCAGCGCGTGGCCTTCACGGCGGCTTATACTCTCAACAAGCGCTTAACCCTTACTTCGGGAGTTGAAGCTGGCCAGCAAACTGCTACCTCGGCTACTAGCTACGATTTTCTGGACGGCCAGCAGGTAAGCCGGGGAGTAGCCGACTTGTTTAGCAACACTGCCTTTTATGGCGCGCAAAGTATTGCCGCTCCAGCGGCTATGCGCAAAGCATCTTACCGCTACCGTACTATGGTAGTGCCCGTAGAAATACGGTATGGGTCGCAGCGTACGGGCACCTCGCTCTATGCCAAAGTGGGGGCTGCGGTGGGGTTGCTGCTAAGCACGAAGTCGGAGCTGCAAGAATATTCCGGGGCAACGCGCTCCAATACTGCTTTTGCCGCAAACGTTTCGACGAAAACAACGCGCCGGTATTCGCTGTCTTCCAACGACTCGCCCTACCGCAAAGTACAGGCTTCGGTACGGGGCGGGGCCGGAGTGCGCTATCAGCCCGCTAACGCCACCTGGAACTTGGCGCTTGGCACAACCACCGAAATGGGCCTCACTACGCTCAACACCGACCCTAGCCAGCGGCTGCTCAGCCAAAGCCGTCCTTACAGCGTAGGAGTGGAGGCCAGCGTAGAGTTCAACAGCCACAAGCCTACGCCAACCGCTCCGTAGTTGGCTGTAGTCACTTTCTCTGATTTAATTGAGTTTATGATCCGAATTCTTACCCATTTGCTGGCTTTGCTGCTCTTGCTTGGTGTGGGTGGCTGTAGCACGGATGTCGATGAAAACATTAGCCCTGCCTGCCCCGGCAAGTTTTCCGACACCCTTATTGCGCAGCTCAGCAAGGACCCCAAACGGACCCCGGCGGCTGAAATTACGCAATACACCTACCTGGGCCGAACCGTATATTTGGTAACGGGTGGGGGCGCTACGAGTGCAAACGGCGCGAGTATTACCCTCAACTACCTGTTTGATAGCTGTGGCACGGTTTTGTGTGCGGCCAGTGGGGGCCCCAACAACCAAGGAGATGGCCGCTGCCCCGATTTTAAAGCCAACGCTACCGACCCGGTTCTCATCTGGCGCGACCCACGCTAAGTACTGATTTAAAGCATAGCAGTCTATGTTCAAACCACACGCTCACAAACCATGAAAACACTTCTGTTTCTTTTAGCAATTTGGGGATTACTAGGGTTGATGCAGTGCAGCAAAAAAGACTCAGACCAAGTAGCAGAGTTAAACCAAACCATAAAGCTGCAAAACAAGCAGAGTACCACCGTGAAAGCAGTTGGTACGGACGTGCAGCTAACAGTTACCAAGATTTCCGATTCGCGTTGCCCTTCCGATGTAACTTGTGTTTGGCAGGGCGCAGCCACAGTAAACGTGGAATTGCGCGACCGGGCCGGCACTCTCCAAGCAACGGACCTTTGCCTGGGTGGCTGCCAAAATGATTCGGCTGCTGTAGTGCTCGACGCCGTTCCGTACTGGCTGTGCCTCACCGCCGTCGACCCGTATCCGTTGGCTTCGGCACCTTCGCCAAACCAAACGGCCGCGTTGCGCCTGACCCGGCAGTAACCTCTCACTACTTCAGCACACGCTCGAAAACCTGTCCGCAACCCGGACAGGTTTTTTTGTTTGCCAGGAAACCTCCACTTTGCTAATACAGTTATCATAGGCTGACCTTCGGTGAACTTCCGGTCAGTGTAGCTAACCTCTTCTGCATGGACTATCAACTTACTTCGGAATTCAAACCCACCGGCGACCAGCCGCAGGCCATCAAGCAACTGGTGGAAGGCGTCAACAACGGCGAGCCAGCACAGGTACTACTCGGAGCCACGGGCACTGGCAAAACCTTCACCATGGCCAACGTAATTGCCGAAACTGGCAAGCCGGCCCTCGTGCTGTGCCACAACAAAACGTTGGCGGCTCAGCTCTACGGCGAATTCAAGCAGTTCTTCCCCAACAATGCCGTCGAGTACTACATCAGCTACTACGACTACTATCAGCCCGAGGCCTACATTGCCAGCACCGACGTGTTTATCGAAAAAGACTTGGCCATCAACCAGGAAATCGAGAAGCTGCGGCTACACACCACGTCCACGCTGCTCAGTGGCCGGCGCGACGTGATTGTTATTGCGTCGGTGTCGTGCATCTACGGTATCGGCAACCCCGAGGAGTTCAGCAAAAACGTGATTTACCTGGCGCCGGGTTTGCGCTACTCGCGCAATAATCTGCTCTACCAGTTCGTGCAGATTCTGTATTCGCGCACCGAAATGGAGTTTACCCGCGGCTCGTTCCGCGTGAAAGGCGACACCGTAGATATTTTCCCGGCCTACGCCGACCATGCGTACCGCATCTTTTTTTATGGTGACGAAATCGAGGCCATTCACCGCATCGACCCGAATAGCGGCAAGAAGCTGGCCGATGAGAAGTCGGTGACGCTATACCCGGCCAACCTCTTCGTGACCGGCAAGGATACGCTCAACCAGGCCATCAAGGAAATCCAGTTCGACATGGTGCAGCAGCACGCCTACTTCGAGAAAGAAGGGCGCGACTCGGAAGCCAAGCGCATCATGGAGCGCACCGAGTTTGATCTGGAGATGATTCGGGAACTAGGCTACTGCTCGGGCATCGAGAACTACTCGCGCTACTTCGACGGCCGCAACCCCGGTTCGCGCCCGTTCTGCTTGCTCGATTATTTCCCCAATGACTACCTGCTGGTGGTAGACGAGAGCCACGCCACGATGCCCCAAATCCGGGCTATGTGGGGCGGCGACCGGAGCCGCAAAACGGCCCTCATCGAGTACGGTTTCCGCCTGCCTTCGGCGCTCGACAACCGCCCGCTTACGTTCAACGAGTTCGAAAGCATGTACCAGCAGGCTGTGTTTGTGAGTGCCACACCCGCTGACTACGAGCTGACCCAAGCCAACGGCGTGGTGGTCGAACAAATCATCCGACCCACCGGCCTGCTCGACCCCGAAATCGACATCCGGCCTTCGGTAAACCAGATTGACGACCTACTGGATGAGGTGGATAACCGCGTGAAAATGGGCGACCGGGTGCTGGTAACCACCCTTACCAAGCGGATGGCCGAGGAACTTCAGAAGTACATGGAGCGCTTGGGCATCAAGTCCAGCTACGTGCACTCCGACGTGAAAACTCTCGACCGGGTGGAAATCTTGCGCCAATTGCGCCTCGGCGAAATCGACGTGCTGATTGGCGTGAACTTGCTCCGCGAGGGTCTGGACTTGCCGGAAGTTAGTCTCGTGGCCATCCTCGACGCCGACAAGGAAGGCTTCCTGCGCGACCAACGCAGCCTGATCCAAACCATGGGCCGCGCCGCCCGTAACGACCGGGGCAAAGTCATCATGTACGCCGACCGCATGACCGGCTCCATGCAGCGCGCCATCGACGAAA